>NZ_JBDJPF010000103.1:0-12111 GCF_054957865.1 Streptomyces xingningensis | reverse complement strand
CCACCCCTGGTTACTGGGTCCGTCAGATCCGCCAGCCCGTCCGCTTCCACCCTGCCGTCAGCCACCTCGCCGACCAGGCCGGGGTTTATCTGGAGCTCGGCCCCGACCCGGTGCTGACCTCCGCCGTCCAGCAGACGCTCGACCAGGTGGACGGCGCGCCCGACCCGATCGCAGTCGCCGCGCTGTCCCACCAGCAGCCGGATGTCCCGGCGTTCACCCAGGCAGTGGCCCGGTTGTACTCGGCAGGGGCGGCGGCTGTGGACTGGGCCGCCTGGTTCCCGGCGGATCCGGAGCCGCGCCTGGTCGGGCTGCCCACCTATGCGTTTGAGCGGCGGCGCTTCTGGCTGGCGGATGTGGCATCGCCCGAAGCCGCGCCCACGGCGGCCGACGAGGAGGATCGCCGGTTCTGGACTGCCGTGGAAGGCGCCGACCTGGGGACGCTGTCGGACACGCTCCACCTGGGCGGGGACGACGACCGCCGGGCGGCCCTCGGCACGCTGCTGCCCGTGCTCGGCGCCTGGCGGCGCGAGCGGCGCGACCGTGCCGCCGTGGACTCCTGGCGGTACCACGTCGGCTGGCGGCGCGTCACCCCGTCCGACGGCGCCCCCGACGGCTCCTGGCTCGTCGTCGTACCCGCCCGCGGCGCGGACGGCTGGGCCGAGGCCTGCATCCGCGTGCTGGAGTCGGGTGGTGCGCGCCTGCGCCAACTGACTGTCGATACGGGCCCGGACCGGGCCGCGCTCACCGCACTGCTGCGTTCGGCACCTGAGAACTCGTCGCCTGAGAACGGCTCGCCGGCTGAAAGCGATGAGCCGTTCACCGGCGTGCTGTCCCTGCTGGCGCTGGACGATGAGCCATCCACGTCCCACCGGGGGGTTGCCGCCGGAACCGTCGGCACCCTCACCCTGGTGCAGGCGCTGGCGGACAGCGGCCTCGACGCGGCCCTGTGGTGCGCCACCAGGGGTGCCGTGTCGGCGGATGAGGGCGACCCGCTGGAGTCGCCCGCGCAGGCGCAGGTGTGGGGCCTGGGCCGGGTGGCCGCGCTGGAGCACCCGGCGCTGTGGGGTGGCCTGGTGGACCTCCCGGCGAACCCGGACGACCTGGACGCGGGGCGGCTGCTTGCCGTCCTGACGGGCCGGGGCGGCGATGACCAGGTGGCACTGCGCCCCGCCGGGGTGTTCGCCTGCCGCCTGGTGCCGGATCCGGTCGACGGACGCGCCCCGGGCGGCGAGTGGCGGCCCGAGGATGTCGTGCTTGTCACCGGCGACGGCGTCGGCGGCCTCGTCGGGTATGTGGCACGGTGGCTCGCCACCCGGGGCGCCGGGCAGGTGGTGCTGCTCGACCCCGCGGGTCCCGGCGCGCCCGGAGCCGTCGGCCTCAAGGGGGAACTGGCCGAACTGGGCGCCGAGTTGACGGTCGTGGCATGCGCGCCGACCGACCCGGAGGTGGCCGAGCGGGTCGCCGGAGCGCTGGGGGACAGGGCGATCGGGACAGTGGTGCACACCTCCCCGCCCGGTGGGCTCGCCCCGCTGGCCGAGACCACACCCGAGCGGCTCGCGGAGGCAGTGTCGGCCGCGACGGCCCTCGGCGGGTTCGGGGGCATGGAGGCGATGGGCGCCGACGGCACCATCGTGTTCTTCTCGTCCGTCGCCGCCATCCTCGGCAGCAGGGACTACGGTGCCCACGCCGCCGCCGACGCGCACCTGGACGCGCTGGCACAACGACTCAGGGCGGAGGGGCGGAACGCGGTGTCCGTGGGCTGGGGGGTCTGGAGCCTGCCGGACGACAGCGAGCGGAACCGCGTCCTCGCCGGACAGTCGCGGCGGCAGGGCCTGCCGCCCCTCGATCCCCGTCTGGCGCTGACCGCGCTGGAACGGGCGCTCCGCGACGGCGACCCCCATGTGGTGGTCGCCGACATCGAATGGGAGCGCCTTGTGCCGCTGTTCACCCTGGCCCGCGGCACCGGGCTGTTCGACGCGGTCCCCGCGGCACGCCAACTCCTGGACGCCCTGCGGGAACCCGAGAACGGCGGGCGGTCCGCCGCCCTGCGGCAGGAGCTGGCCACGCTGCCCGAACGCGAACGGACCGCCCTGGCACTGGACTTGGTCCGCACCCAGGTGGCCGCCGTGCTGCGGCACGCGTCCGCGGACGAGGTGGACCCGCGGCGCCCGTTCAAGGATCTCGGGTTCGACTCCATCCTGGCGGTCGAGCTGCGGAACCGGCTACGCGTCGCCACCGGGCTGCGGCTGTCTGCCACGGCCGTCTTCGACCACCCGACGCCGCAGGCGCTGGGAGCCCATGTGCGGGCGAGGATCCTCCCGGACGACGCGTCGGCCGCGCTGCCCGCGTCCGGTCATCTGGACGGCCTGGAAGGGGCCCTCGCCGGCCTCGCCGCGGACGACCCCGGGCGGGCGGCCCTCACCAACCGGCTGCGGGCGCTGCTGTGGAAGTACGCATCCACGGACGAGCCGCCGACGGCGGAAGGGGAGCCGGAGACGGCGGACTTCACCACGGCGACGGCCGACGAGATGTTCGCGTTGATCGACCGGGAGTGGGGTGGCTCGTGACCAACTCTCCGCCGGCTGCCCCACCGGCCGAGGTTTTACCAACGGTGCGCTCAACTTTCACCAACGGTACAACGATGAAATGCTTGTGTTACGTCAAAAATTCAGAATAAGATCTAGCGCCACTCGAAGATCGCTCCGTAAATCGGATTGCCGCATCGAGGATGGGAATCGCTGGCGCAATGCTTGGAAGCGGAGGTTCCAGTTCGCCCGGGCGGCGGGATGGAGGAAGCCGTCGTGGATGTGGTCACGGCGTTTCCGTTCCAACGACCTTCGGGCGAAGCAGGCAGTGCCGCCGGGCCGCGGGTCCGGCCACCACACGAAGACGGGTCGGTGGCCCGCGTGCGGACGTCCGTACGCGCCGCGGACCGGCGGCGGTGCTCTGACACCGCTCCCGGAGGCAGTGGTCCGCGAGGCCGCTGCCGCGGGGATCCCGCGTCCTTGACCCGGAGCCTCCCGCGCCGTTCCGGCCCGTCGAGGCGCGCCGGGGCAAGCATCGGGCGGGCACGCGGTGAGTGAGATGAGGGTGCCGCTCATGGCCACACACTCCACCCCGGTGCAGCGCACCGGAAGCGGATTACCGGGACCCGCCGAGCCATCCGGCGCGGACGAGGACGAACCCGGCTCCACCGGCCCGTTCGGTGTGCTCGAATGCGCCGGTCTCGTGGAACGGAACGAGGAGATGGCCGCCCTGGACAGCGCGTTCGCCGGTCGCCCGCCCGTCGGCAGCCGCGTCGTGGTGATCAGCGGGGGAGTGGCCACCGGCAAGACCGCCCTGCTGCGCGCCTTCGGTGAGCGGGTCGTCGAGTCCGGCGCCGCGTTTCTCAGCGCGGTCGCCTCCCGTGCCGAACGCAACCTACCGCTCGGCGTGCTCGAACAGCTGCTCCAGAGCCCGGGGTTGCCCCGCGCCGGTGCCGAGGACGCCACCCGGTGGCCGGCCGACGCGGGCGAGTCGGGCGCCGTCCTGGGCGAACCCGGATCCGGCGGTACCGGGCCCGTCACCTCTCCCGTTCTGCGCGGCTTCCGGGAGATACTGCGCGACCTGGTCGCACGCGGGCCCGTGGTCATCGGCGTCGACGACGCCCACCACGCGGACGAGGCATCGCTGCAGTGCCTGCTGTACCTGATGCGGCGGCTGCGCTCCCCCCGGCTCCGCCTCGTATTCTGCGAATCCACCCACCACAAGGCGTCCAACGCCCTGCTCCGGAGCGAGTTCCTGCGTGAACCGTTCCTCCGCTATGTCCGCCTCGCCCCCCTGACAAAGACCGGCGTGGCCGACATGCTCTCCCGGCACCTCGGCGTGGACGTCCAGACGGTGCACGACCTCACGCCTGCCTTTCACGAGATGAGCGCCGGATACCCGCTGCTTCTGCAGGCGCTCATCGACGACTACCTGGCCCACCCGCCCGCAGCCCCCGGCGAACTCGCCGCGGGCGAAACGTTCAGCCGGGCGGTGCTGAGCTATCTCTACCGCCATGAGCCCCCCGTCATGGTGGTCGCCCGCGCCGTCGCCGTCATGGGCAGGGCCGCCCCACGACCGCTGCTGGCCAGGCTCCTCGACATGGACACCGCATCGATCTGCCAGGTCGTCAACCTGCTTGCCCTCGCCGAGGTCCTGGAGGACGGCCGCTTCCGCCACGAGGCGTTCCGCACCGCCGTCCTCGACAGCATCCCCGTCAGCGAACGAGGAGCTCTGCACGCCCGCGTCGCCGACCTGCTCCACAACGAGGGCGAGGCCGCCACCGAGGTGGCGGCCCACCTCGTCGCCGCCGACCAGGTGGCGGCCCCCTGGGTCGTCCCGATCCTGGAGGAGGCCGCCGAGCAGGCACTGTCCGGCGACGATGTGAACACCAGCATCCGCTACCTGCGCGCCGCCCACCAGCTGTGCGACGACGAACGGCAGCGGCAGACGATCGTGTCCGCGTTGGCCGACGCCGAATGGCGCGTCGACCCGTCCCAAGTACTGCGGCGCCTCCACGAGTTCGGCACGGCCGACCGTGAGGGGCCGGGCGACCGCTCCGGGGCGTCCCCGCCCGTGACCTACCTGCTGTGGCACGGGCGCGTCGGCGAGGCCTTCGGCGCCATCGACTCCCTGACCCGCGGCCGGGACGGCGCCGGCGGCACCCGGGCCGGGACCGCCATGGATCTGGACACGCCCCGGCTGTGGGGTGCCTACCTGTATCCCGGGTGCTTCAAGCAACAGCCCGGTACCGACGCACCGACGGCGATGAACCCCCAACTCCAGGGCACCGATGTGCTCGTCGCCGAGCTCGTCCACGGCAGGCGGAACAACGCCCTCGGCGCCGCCGGGGCCATCCTGCGGCGGTACCACCTGGGCCACCGGACGTTCGCACCCCTGGCGACCGCACTCGCCGTCCTGACCTACAACGACAGGCTCGACGAAGCGGCGGCCTGGTGCGACTCCCTGCTGTCCGAAGCGGTCGCCCGGCGCAGCCCCACCTGGCACGCCATGTTCGCGGCCGAACGCGCCCTGATCCACCTGCGGCAGGGCAACCTCATCGCGGCCGAGCGGCAGGCCGACTCGGCGCTGTGCCTCATCCCCCCGAAGAGCTGGGGTGCCGCGGTCGGGCTGCCACTCGCCGTCATGGTGCTGGCCAAGACCGCCCTGGGGGATGTGGAGCGCGCGGCCGCGTTCCTCGACATCGCCGTGCCCGAGGCCATGTTCCAGACCCGGACGGGCCTGCACTACCTGTACGCGCGCGGTCGGCATTATCTGGCCACCGACTGCGCCCATATCGCCCTGTGCGACTTCTACGCCTGTGGCAAGCTCATGGGCGACTGGGGCATCGACCTGCCCGAGGTGGAGCCGTGGCGGCTCGGCGCCGCCGAGGCGTACCTGGCGATGGGCGATCCGGACAAGGCGAGGCGGCTCGCGGACGAGCAGCTGGCGCTCCTCGCGCCCGGCCACATCAGGACCCGCGGGATGTCCCTGCGCTCCCAGGCGGCCACCCGCGACGTCAAGTCCCGTGCGCCACTGCTGCGGGAGGCCGCCGACACGCTCTCCAGGTGCGGCGACCGCTTCGAACTCGCCCAGGTCCTCGCCGACCAGAGCCGCGCCTGCCAGCTGCTCGGCGACGACGAACGCGCCCGCGCACTGGCCCGCAAGGCCCATGGCCTGGCCCGCGAGTGCGGCATCAGGACCCCGGACCAGATCCCGGCGTTCGAGAACACCGACCGCGGCCACACCGAGCCGGGCCATGACACATCCCCCGGCCACCCCGCCACCGAACTGAGCGATGCACAGCGCAGGGTCGCGGCGCTGGCCGCGGAGGGATTCACCAACCGGGAGATCTCCCGCAAGCTGTACATCACGGTCAGCACTGTCGAGCAACACCTGACCAAGATCTACCGCAAGCTGAACGTCACCCGTATCGACCTCCAGGCGGCCCTGCAACACCACAACCTGCAGCGCCGGAACATGGAGTCGTAGCCGTGGCCCGCAGGGACCTCACGGCACCGCCGGCACCGTTCCCGACAGGTCCAGGCCCACCAGGGCCAGCTCCTCCGGACGCAGCGGCGGGCCGGTCAGTTCCGGCTGATCCGGATCCGTCCGCAGCAGGGACAGAAAGCGGTTGGAGCCCAGCTCCGACTGTGGCGCGTTCAGGCTCATCACATCGTTGACCACCGCGCACACCCGCGCCGCCCGGGTCGACTTCGCGGTGATGGCGTCCGCGAACCGGATGCGCTGCTCCGTGTCCTGACCGGTCAGCCGCGGATCCTCGACCCGGGTGCGGCAGTTGACGGTGTCGATGTCCTTGGACGCGGCCAGGATCCAGGGATCGTCCACGACCGCGCCCAGCGCACGCTGCGCCGCCCGGGTGGCACCGGGGCCGAACCCTTCGTGGGCCAGCCGCTGTTCCAGCGCCGCGGCGCAGCGTGCGGCCGCGCTCATGCCATGGCCGTAGATCGGGTTGAAGGCGGTCAGCGAGTCGCCGACGACCAGCAGACCCTCGGGCCAGGCCGCCACCCGCTCCGGGTACAGCCGCCGGTTCGCGCCGGAACGGGAGCCGAACACCGGGGTGAGCGGCTTGGCGTCGCGCAGCAGATCGGCGATGAGCGGGTGCCGCAGGTTGCGCGCGAACGGCAGGAACTCGTCCTCGGCCGTGGGCAGTTCCGCCCCCCGTGTGCAGGACAGCGTGACGATCCAGCGCCCGCCCTCGATGGGATACACCACCCCGAAGCGCCCGGGCTCGCCGACCCGGTGGTCCGCGGCGATGTTGACGGCGGGGAACCGGCTCGTCGCCCCGGGCGGCGCCTGGAAGATCGTGGTGGCGTAGGCGACGCCCGCGTCCACCACGTCCTCCTCGGGCGCGGGCGCACCCAGCGCCGCCAGCCACTGCTTGAGCCGGGAGCCGCGCCCGGTGGCGTCCACCACCAGGTCGGCGTCCAGCGCTGTCAGGGCGCCGCTGTCCAGGTCCCGCAGCACGGTCCCGGTGACCCGGCCGGCGCCGCCGGACAGCTCGGTGACCTCGGTGCGCTGCAGGACCGTGATCCGTGTCTCGCGCAGCACCTGGCCGCGCACCACCCAGTCCAGCAGCGGGCGGCCGGCCAGCAGCGCGTACTGGGACGCGGGAAAGCGATGCTGCCAGCCCTGCGTCGTCAGGGTCACCAGGTCCTCGGGGAAGCCGATCCGGCGGGCGCCCGCACCGATCAGCCGGTCCGTGGTGCCGGGCAGCAGCTCCTCGATGATGCGGGCGCCGTTGGACCACAGCAGGTGGGCGTGGCGCCCCTGGGGGACGCCCCTGCGATGCTCGGGACCGTCGGGCAGCGCATCGCGCTCCACCACGGTGACGGCGTCCAGGTGCCGGGACAGGACATGGGCGGCCAGCAGGCCGGCCATGCTGGCGCCCAGGACGATCGCGTGTACGGGTCGGGTCGTGGTCACGCTCGGGCCCCTTCGGGATGTGCCGCCTCGGCGGGCTCCGCCGGAACGTCGTCCATGGTCACGTCGGTCACACCCCAGAACGCCCGGACCCGGTGGCCGAGGCCGTCCTCGCCGAGTTCCACGATGCCGACGATGCTGAAGGTCATCGGCCGGGGACGCCGCACGGTGACCGTGGTCGGTGTCACCACGAAGCGGTCGTCCATCGACGTCACCGGTGGCCCCGGTGTCTCGTGGGTGCCGCACTCCACGGCGAGTTCGAGGTGTCGGCGGAGGTCGTCCTTGCCCATCATCGGCGGCCGCCCCACCGGGTCTTCGAAGACGACGTCATCCGCGAACAGGTCGAGGACGCCGTCGATGTCGCCCGCGTTGATGCGGCGCGCGTACTCCAGCGCCATCCGCTTGCGGGACGCCTCGTCGGGCATGCGTACCTCCAGATCGGTCCGGCGGGCCCGGGTGCCGGGTCAGCCGATGACTTCGAGATCGGATTTCCCCCAGAACGCCCGCAACTCCTGGATGAGGCCCGCCTTGTCGATGCGTATGACCAGCATCGATGTGCGCCTGAGGCGGGTGCTCGCGGGCTGCGCCGGGGCCGTCAGCCAGCCGTGCGCGGCAAACGCCGGACCGGCGGGCAGATAGTCCATTTCGGCGGTGACGGGCAGCAGCACATGTGCGCCGTCCTGCCCGGCCACGGGTTCGCCCGCCACCTCCCGGATGCGCGCGGCCACGGCCGCCTTCCAGTGCGCGCGCACCGCGTCGGGCCCGGTCAGCGGGGTGTGCCCGACGGGGTTCTCCAGCGTCGCGCGGTCCCCGTACAGCTCCATCAGCCCGTCGACGTCCCCCGCGTTCAGGAGGCCGCTGTGTTCCAACGCGAGCCGCTTGCGGCCCAGTTCGTTCATCGGCGTTCCCCTCCGAGCCCTCGGGCGGGCTGTCCGTTGCCGCTGCCATGGCCCACGCTCCTGCCGAGGTCCCGGTCGATGAACGCGAAGATCTCCTCGGCCGTGGCGTCCTGGATCCTGGTGGCCACCGTGCTGTCGTCCGCCGCCGCGCCGTCGGGCTCGCCGAGCCGGGACAGCGTGGTCCGCAGGCGCCGCGCCAGCACCACACGCGACGGGCCGTCCGCGGGCATCGTCAGCAGCGAGCGCTCCAGCCGCTCGAACTCCTTGAGCAACGGTTCGAGCGGATCGGCCTCCTGCGGGGACAGCTCCGTGAGCAAGTACCCGGCCAGCTCCTGCGGGTTGGCGTGGTCGAACACAAAGGTGACGGGCAGCCGCAGCCCGGTGGCGGCCGCGAGCCGGTTGCGCAGCTCGACGGCGGTCAGCGAGTCGAAGCCCAACTCCCGCAGCCCCTGCGCGGCGTTCACCGGTGTGCCGGAGTCATGGCCGAGCACCGCGGCCGCGTGCGCGCACACCAGATCGACCAGGGTCCGTTCCCGTTCGGCCTCGGACATGGCGCTCAGCGAGGTGGCCAGAGCGTTCGGGCCGGCGCCCGACGGCTGCCCGGAACGGGCCCCGCGCACCAGGCTCCGCAGCAGCGCGGGCGTCTCGTTGGCGCGGGCCTGGCGCCGCATCCCGGCCAGGTCGAGACGGACCGGCGCCAGCAGCGGAAGCCCGCTGTCGAGAGCCGTGTCCAGCAGGGCCAGGCCCTGTTCGGCGGTGAGTCCCACGACGCCGGCGCGGGTGTGCCGGGCCCGGTCGGCGTCGGTGAGCCGCCCCGACATGCCGTTCGGCAGATCCCAGTAACCCCAGGCCAGGGAGGTGGCCGGCGCCCCGTGTGCGTAACGGCGCTGGGCGAGCGCGTCCAGATAGGCGTTGGCCGCCGTGTAACTGCCCTGCCCCGGGCCGCCGAGCAGGCCGACCACCGAGGAGAACAGCACGAATACCGCCAGGTCCTGATCCAGCGTCAGGTCGTGCAGGTGCGTGGCCGCATCGGCCTTGACGCGCAGCACCCGCTCCATCTGGTTCGCCGTCAGGTTCTGGACCATGGCGTCGTCCACCACACCGGCGGAGTGCACCACACCGGTGAGCGGATGCTCCTCCGGCACGGACTCCAGCAGGGCGGCCACGGCGGCACGGTCGCCGATGTCGCACGCGGTGACCGTGACCTGGGCGCCGAGCCCGGTGAGCTCCTCGGCCAGATCGGCGGCCCCCGGCGCGGCAGCGCCCTGCCTGCCCACGAGCAGCACGTTCCTGACCCCGTATCGGGTGATCAGATGCCGGGCGGCCAGGGCGCCGAGGGCGCCGGTGCCGCCGGTGACGAGGACCGTGCCGTCCGGATCGAGCGGAACGGGCAGGGTGAGGACGGTCCGGCAGGCGTTACCGTCCGCCCCGTCCCGCTCCTGCTCACGGAACGCCTCGGGCGCCTGGCGTACGTCCCACACGGTGACCGGCGGCGGCCCGACCCGGCCGTCCTCGAACAACGCGGAGAGCCCGGTGAGCAACCGGTGAACGGTGTCGGGGCCGAGGACGGCCGGGTCGAACGGTTCCGCCGCGACCTCGCCACCCAGTAGGGAAGCGACCTCGTCCGCCGAGAACATCCCCCCGTCCGTGAGTGCGGCGTACCCGGCGAGGAACGCGCTCGGCGCCCCCGCCGCCTGGGCGTACGACCACCCCTCCGGAACCGCCACGAGCAGCCGCCGGTCGGTCACGGCCGTCGACCCGACCCCGTCGAACAGCCCCATCACCCGGTCGCCGGGGGCCGGCCCCGCGACGGACGGCCCCACCTCGACCACGACACCCGCCCCACCCACGGCCTTCCCGGCACCGGGCCCGCCTGCCAGGGCCGACGCATCGGGCGCCGCGGCCCGCAGCGCCACCCGCACTTCACCCGCCTCCAGAGGCCGCGAGGGCGCGCCCACGAGCGCGAGGCGGTCGGGACCCGCACCGCCGTCGAACGCCAGCCGCCAGGACGACGACCCGACCGGCGGGGCCAGCCGCCCGGCCGCGTCATCGTGGACGAGCCGGGGGACGTACATCCTGCCGCCCCGCAGTGCCGCCTCGGACTCACCCGAGGCCAGCGCCCCGGGCACCGCCCGCAGTGAGGCGTCCCGCCCGTCGGTGTCGAGCAGCACCAGCCGACCCGGATGCTCGGCCTGGGCGCTGCGCGTCAGCCCCCACCGGGCCGCGCCCGCCAGGTCGCGCACGTCGTCGCACGCCCGCGTGGCCACCGCCTCCCGGGTGACCACGGCCAGCCGGGCCGCTTCCAGGGCCGGATCGGCCAGCCAGTCCTTGAGCAGGCCGAGCAGCGTCACGCTCGCCGCCCGTGCGTCACCCGCCGGATCCCCGGCCGCCTCCCCGCCCGCGAAGACGGCGAGAACGACGTCCGGCACCGGCTTCCCGGCCGCCACGGCCGTGCTCAGCGCGGCGACATCGGTGTACCCGGACGCATCCGGCAGCACCCGCGACAGGGCCACGGCCATTGCGTCCCCCTCCGGGGCCAGGATGACGGTCCGGCCGACCGGCACCGCATCGGCGGCCGTGTCCAATGGCGACCAGGCGAGCCGGAATAGCGAGTCCCGATCCGTTCGCCGCACCCGCGCGAACTGGTCCACCGGCACCGGTCGCACCGTCAGCGCCGCCAGCGTCACCACGGGCGTGCCCGCGGCGTCGGCGGCGGCCAGGGCGAGCTGGTCGTCACCGGTCCGCGAGATCCGTACCCGCATGGCCCCGGAGCCCGGCACATGGAGCCGCAGACCGCTCCAGGAGAACGGCAACAGCACCTGGTCCAGGTCGGCGGACGAGGTGACCGCGTCCAGGATCAGCGCATGCAGGGCCGCGTCGAGCAGCACCGGGTGCAGCCCGTAGTCGGCCGCCCGGCCGCTCTCCTGCTCCGGCAGCGCCACCTCGGCGTAGATGTCGTCCCCGAGCCGCCATGCCGAGACCAGCCCCTGCGAGGACGGCCCGAACTCGTAACCGTGGTCGGCCAGTTCCTGGTACGGATCCCGCACGGTGACGGCAGTGGCACCGGGCGGTGGCCAGGCCCCGCTCCAGGCGGTCACCGGGGCCACCTCCGGATCGTCGGGCGAGCCGGATGCCAGTGTGCCGGTGGCGTGCCGTGTCCATGCGGCCTCCGCACCGCCGGCTTCATCGCCGGCAACGGGCCGGGAGTGCACGGCCACCGAGCGCCGCCCGGCCGCGTCGGCCGCGCCCACCACGACCTGCAGCGCCACCGCTCCGGGACCGTCCCCGAAAGCCAGGGGCGTATGCAGGGTGAGGTCCGCCACCTGATCACAGCCGGTCCTGACCGCCGCCTGCAACGCCAGTTCCACGAATGCCGAACCGGGCAGCAGCACGGTCCCCATCACCTGGTGCTCGGCCAGCCAGGCATGGTCCCGGTGGGAGACCCGGCCGATCAGCAGCTGGGTGTTCCCGTCCGCCGGCTCCACGGCCGCGCCCAGCAGCGGATGCCGGGCCGACGCGAGCCCGAGCCCCGCCGGGCTCCCGGCCAACTGCCTCGGGCCGTCCAGCCAATACCGTTCGCGCTGGAACGCATACGTCGGCAGCTCCACCACCCGGGGCAACGGCACGGCCGGGAACCACGCCGTCCAGTCGACTTCAACTCCGGCGGTGAAGGCGGTGGCCAGGGCGTGGGCGAGTTGGGTGCGGTCGTCCTGGTCGCGGCGGAGGGTGGGGACGACGGTGGCGG
>NZ_JBDJPF010000102.1:0-14488 GCF_054957865.1 Streptomyces xingningensis | reverse complement strand
AACCCCACGGCGCGAGCCGTAGGAATCCCCCTCGTTTACGAGGGGGAGAAGTCAACATCCGCGCCTCCGCCGTCGGCCAGCGCCCGGCCGAGGTGCTGCGGCTGCTCATCCACGCCATCCTCGGCTATCAGCACAACGACCTGGAGGACGACGCCACCATCCTGCTCTTCGAATGGCACCCGCAGCGTCCGTGAGTTTGCTCCGCTTTGACGGACATGTTGGTTGTGCCGGTCGGGCCGTGAGGGCGGCTTCGTATTCGGCAGGGCTGAGGTAGCCGAGGCTGCTGTGCAGACGACGTGAGCTATACCAGCCCTCGATGAAGTCGAAGACTGCTGTTCGGGCGAGCGCCCGGCCGGGCCAGGGCTCGGTGCCGGGCAACTCCCCTTTGATCGTGGCGAAGAAGGCCTCGGCGAGCGCGTCGTCCCAGCACTGTCCGGTGCGGCCAACCGAGAGCCGGATGCCGAACTGCGCGCTCAGGGCGGCGAATACTGATGCCGCCTTTTCCGTTTCCGGGTCAGGGCACCAGCACCAGGCGGCCGCGCAGCCCACCCGCCGCCAGCCTGCGGTGCGCATCGGCGACCTTGTCCAGCGGCAGGACGTCGGCGACCCGCGGGCGCAGCCCGGCGGCAGCCAACTTGGCGAGGCGGGGGCCGTCCGCGCGGATCCACACGTGGCCCACCCGGATACCGCGCAGCGGCGTCGGTGCGGTGCCCAGCACGCTGACCAGCGAACCCCCGCCGCGCACCGCGTCCAGCGCGAGCGTGCCCACCGATGCCGCGTCGACCGCGGCATGCACGCCGCCGGGCACCAGGTCGCGCACCGCGGCGGGCAGGTCCGCAGTCCGCGGCACGAAGAACTCCGCGCCGAGATCGCGCACCAACTCCTCGTCGCCGACGCCCGCGACCGCAACCACCCGCACACCGGCCAGCGCGGCGAGCTGCACCGCGTAGCCGCCCACCGCCCCCGCCGCTCCGGTGACCAGCAGCGTGTCGCCGGGCCTGGCCGCGGCGATGTCGAGTGCCTGCGCAGCGGTGAGCCCACCCAAGGGCAGGGTCGCCGCAGCCACCAGGTCGGTGCCGGTCGGTACCGCGGCAACCGCGTCCGCGTCCAGCACCACGTACTCGGCCTGCGCCTTGAGCGGCAGCGCCAGCCGGTCGGACAGCCCGATCACCGCGTCGCCACGTCGGAAGCCGGCGACCTCGGGCCCGAGCGCGTCGATGTTGCCGGCGACGTCCCAGCCGATGCCGATGGCCTCCCGCCCCGGGAGCAGACCGCCCGCGGTGAGCGCGCCGGAGCGGGTCTGGATGTCCACCGGGTTGACAGCCCCCGCAGCGACTTGGATCCGGACCTGGCCGGAACCCGGTTCCGGCACCGGAACCTCCGCCACCTCAAGGACTTCCGGGCCACCGAAGGAACGAACGATCACAGCTCTCATGGCCACGAACCTACGGGGCGTTACTCTCCATCAGGAAGTACGCACTTCGGAGTGCGTACCCGACCCGGGAGTGCCATGGCCACCCGCACCGCCGTCCAACGCCGCGCCGACGAGCGCGCCGCCTACGACGCCTACCTCGCCACCTGCCCGGCCCGGCAGCTGCTGGACCGGATCAGCGACAAGTGGGTGAGCCTGGTGCTGAACGCGCTGGCCGACGGGCCGCTGCGGTACCGCGACCTGAACCGGATCATCGCCGGGGTCAGCCAGAAGATGCTCACCCAGACGCTGCGCACCCTGGAACGCGACGGTCTGCTCACCCGCACGGTGACTCCGTCGGTGCCGATCCGGGTGGACTACCAGCTCACCCCGCTCGGCCGCAGCCTGCTGCCAGTGGTGGCCTCGATCAAGGCGTGGGCCGAGTGCCATATCGAGGAAGTCCAGACCGCCCGCACGGACTACGACCGGCGTGTGGCTGCGGAAGCGTAGTGAGAGTCCTCGAGTTGGGCACCTATGTTATGCCCGCCTACGCCGGAATGATCCTCGCCGAGCAGGGTCACCGGGGCACCAAATGGCACGCTCCCCACCGCCCGGACCCCATCGAGCAGCTTCACCGGGGCCCGGAACTGTGGACGTGGATCAACCACGGCAAACGCCTGGAGCCACAGCACGCCCAGGCTGTCACTTCCCTGCCGCCCGGCCGCTTCGACACGGTCGTGGACAACATCCGCGCGGCCACTTGGCGGCACTGGGGCGTTGATCCGGCAACCGAGCCCCAACGTCCGGGCGTGGCCTGGGTGTCGATGCATGACGACTCCGATGGGCGGTCCTTCGCCGCCATCGCCCAGGCACGCGCCTGGGGCGACCACCTCGGCTACCTCCCGGCCTACCTGGACGTCTTCGCACCGCTCGGCTATGAACCCACCGCCCGGCAGCACGAGTTCCACAGCGCCGGGGAGTTCGCGGTGCTGTACGGCGGGCCCATGGGCGGCGGCAAGTCCCGGGCCCTGACCAGGGCATCAAACAGCGCATCACCAAAGCCCTCAGATGCTTCGGCGTCCAGGTTGCCGCCGTCGAGGGCTGGCTGATCGAACCAGCCGCACAGGTCACCGAAGTGCTCGCCGAAGCCTGGGACATGGCCAGTCCCGCCGGGCAGTTGTACATCTCCCTCACCAACGGCCCCACCACCGTCACGGTCTTCAGGGGTTGGGGTGGCCGCCACCGGGTAGCGCCCGCTAGGACCGCGTCGCCCTCCCGCACTCGTCCCCAGAGGACTTGCCCCGCCCGACCGGCGCGCTGCGGTCGTACGGGTCGATCTCCGTGCCGGCCTCGTCCGCCCGGCGGTCCGTGCCGAAGGGCGGGGTGAAGTAGCCCGTGGGGGTGCCGCAGCCGCCGTTGGTCATGTCGTACTTGTACGAGACGATCGAGAACGTGCCCGGCTCGGTGATCATCTTGTCAGGGTCGTCCCAGCTCAGGACCAGCTCGCGCCGGACGATCGTGCGCACGATCTCGTCGCCGCCGCCCGCGTCCGCGCGAGTGACCGGGTAGACGAAGGTGACGTCGGCGGTCACCTGGAGCGCGCCGCGCTCGCCCTCCCGGTAGGTGAGCCGGCCCCGGGTCTTCACGACGTCGCCGACCAGGTGGGTGCGGGAGGGCTGGAAGCGGCTGAAGAGGAGGAGAGGGTCGTTCTTCTCGCTCGGGGTTCGGAAAGCGGTTTTCAGAAAGTCTTGGACGTCCTTCTGGTGCGGGTTGATCAGTGCAATCGCCTTCTCGGGGCGCTCGCCCCGCAGCACCCCGCGGTCCAGGTCGGCCGCGACGAGGAAGTCCCGGCTGCGGGCGAGGGCCCGCTCGACCTCGGCCGCGCTCATCCAGCCGACCGCCCCGGCCTTTGGCACGGTGATCCCCGCCGCTCCGCTCGCCCAGCTCGCCGCCGGCGAACCGCGGAACGGCTCGTCCACGGTGGGGCGCTGGGCCGCCTCCGTCGGGGGCACCCGGGCCGGGCGGGCCGCCGACGACGGGGAGTCATCACCGGCGAACAGGTCCACTATCCGCCCCGGCACGAGCGCCACCACCAGCAGCACCAGCGAGGCCAGCAGCCCGACCACGTACCAGCCCGTGCGCCGCCTGGGCCGCGCGGGCGGGTAGCTGCGCCAGCCCTCCAGGCCGTGACCAGGCTCCGCGCGCAGCCGCTTTGCCACGTCGCGAGCCCGCGCCGACGGCTCCTTGGGCGAGTCGGCGGCACCCGCCACCGACTCGCGCAGAAATCGCTCCCACTCCTCATCGGACCTGGACGAACCGTCCGGCCCCGTACCCGCGCCCATCCCCAACCCCTGACAATCAGTAGTCCACGGCCCACTCCCCTGGGACGCGTCCGCATCATGACACAGAGCGCTGACGGTGAGGTCAGCCGGACGGACGGTGTGGGCGCGCCCCGTGAACGTGCTCCACGCTTTGGTCACGCCGTCCAGCACGGCCAGGATCTGGCCCAGCTCGTATTCAGCCTGCACGTCCCACGGCCATGTCGAGACGATGGACCTCCTGGTGACCGCGTGCGGGGAGTCGCAGAGCAATCTGAAGCTCGTCTCCGACGGTGTGCTGTCCCTGGCCCGGTTTCCCTCCGTCCGCCACACGAGTGGGAGACAGGTGGGAGATGGTCTATGCGCTGAACTGCCGCGCACTGCGAGAAGCTACAAGAAAATGCAAAGGTCTGTTAGTGCCGGGTCGTTGTGCCGGCTCGCCTCACAGCGCCTGCGCCGCCGTTTTGACCAGGTCGCGCACGGTGCGGGATTTGACGTACTCGCCGATGGCCGTCATCTCCCACTCGCCCGAGTACTGGCGGATGAACTTGCACATCAGCACGCCCGTCTTCGCCTCGGAGTGGGCGAGGTCAAAGCGGACCAGTTCTTCGCCGGTCTGAGCGTCCAGCAGGCGGCAGTACGCCTTGGCGATGTCGGTGAACTTCTGGCCGCTGAACGAGCTTACGGTGAAGACCAGCCCCGTCACCTGTGGGGGGAGGCCGCCCAGGTGGACGGTGATGGTCTCGTCGTCGCCGGAGCCATGGCCGGTGAGGTTGTCGCCGGAGTGCTGGATCGCTCCATCGAGGATCATCAGCTTGCCGAAGTAGCAGTAGTCGATCTTGTTGCGGTCGGGGCCGTAGGCGATGACCGAGGCGTCCAGGTCGATGGCGCGGCGGCCATGGGCGGGCTCCCAGCCGAGGCCCATCTTCACCGAACGCACCAGCGGCTGACCGCCCTTGACGAGGGAGACCGTCTGGTTCTTCTGGAGGCTCACCCGGCCCTTGTCCAGGTTGATCTTGCCGGGGGTGGGGGCGGAGGGCGGCATTGCGGGCGCGGCCGGTGCCGGAACGGAGACAGGGGCGGGCGTGGGCGCGGGCTCCGCCACGCTCACGCCGAAGTCGGTGGCGATGCCGGCCAGGCCGTCGGCATAACCCTGGCCGACCGCGCGGAGCTTCCAGGCGTCGCCGCGGCGGTAGACCTCGACGACCACCAGCGCCGTCTCCGCGCCGAGCCGGGGCGGAGTGAAGGTGGCCAGGGGCGCGCCGTTGTCCGCGGCGCGGACGGTCGCGGTGGGCTCGGTGCCCGCGAAGGCGGTGCCCGGGGCGTCCGGGCTCGCGGTGACGACGACCTTGTCGATGCCGGCCGGGACGGCCGTGGTGTCGATGGTTATCGAGTCGGGGGTGCCGCCCACCGCGGCGCGGTGGGTCACGCCCGGGCCGTTGGGCTGGTTGTAGAAGACGAAGTCGTCGTCGGAGCGCACCTTGCCGTCGGCGGTGAGCAGCAGGCCCGATACGTCGAGCCGCACCGGGGCGGTGACGTCCACCGTCAACCGGGTGACGGAGAGCGGGATGTTCGAGCCAGGGGTCATAACGGTCATGATCGGGGAACGCACGGGCGGGCTTTACGGTTCCATGACCTGTGTATGGGGTGGGGTCGGCGGAATACTCGGGGGCTGGGCGCGGCTGCAGCTCATGTCATGGGACTCGAGGGTGGAGGAGTGCAGATGCCGGGTGGGGCCGTTGCACAGGGGACCGTCGCCAAGGGTTTTGAGGCGGTGCGCGAGGAGTTCGAGGCCACGCTGAACGAGGAGCGGGCGGGGCACTCCGCCCAGCTGGCCGCCTATGTGGACGGGCGCCAGGTGGTGGATCTGTGGGGTGGGCCGGAGATCGGCGGGGACTCGCTGATCGGGGTGTTCTCCGTGACCAAGGGGGCCTCCTATCTCTGTGTGGCGCTGCTCGTCCAGGAGGGCGCGCTGGACCTCGACGAGGAAGTGCGGCACTACTGGCCGGAGTTCGGGACCGCGGGCAAGGAGCGGATCACTCTGCGGGAGCTGCTGTCCCATCGCGCCGGGCTGATCGGCGTCGAGGGCGGCTTCACCCCCGAGGAGTTCACCGACGACCGGGCCATCGCCGCGCGGCTGGCCGGGCAGCGTCCGTACTGGCGGCCCGGCGCGGCCTTCGGCTACCACGCCTATGTGATCGGTGCCCTGGTCGGCGAGCTCGTCCGGCGGGTGACGGGGCTGACGATCCAGGAGTTCTACGAGTCGCGGGTGCGCGCCCCGTATGACATCGACCTCTATCTCGGCCTGCCCGAGGAGCAGGAGCACCGGGTGCTCGCCAACCAGCCCATGGACCCGACGCCCGAGCAGAAGCGCAAGCTGCTGGAGGAGGCGAGCGGGCCGGAGAGCCTGACCGGGATCGCCTTCAACCGTAACCATGTCATTCCCACCGATCTGGAATCGCTGCCCAATTCCCGTGCGATGCGTGCCGCGGGGCAGGCGACGGTCGGCGGTGTGGGCTCGGGGCGGGGGCTGGCGCGGATGTATGCGGCGGCGATCAGCGAGGTGGACGGGAAGCCGCCCCTGCTCGCTCCGGAGACGATTGCGGAGTTCGCCCAGCCGCACTCGGTCGGTTACGACCTGGTCGCGCGCGGTCATGATCGGTTCGGTCTGGGCTTCCGGGCCATGACGGACAGTTATCCGTTCCTCGGCGCGCGGTCCTTCGGGCACAGTGGGGCCGGGGGCATGCAGTCCTTCGCGGATCCCGCGAGCGGGCTCGCCTTCGGGTACAACCGGCGGCGCTTCGCGTTTCCCGGCGGGGCGGCGGTGGAGGCGGAGCGCCTGGCGCGGGTGGTGCACGGGTGTGCGGCGGGCGGCTGAACGGGCCGGAGCCGCTCGGAGGCGATCCTCCGGGCGGTTCAGCGTGCGGACACAAACCCCGACTCATAGGCGGCGATGACCGCCTGGGTGCGGTCCCGTACGCCCAGTTTGGCGAGCACCCCGGCCACATGGGACTTGACCGTGGCGGCGCCCAGGAAGAGCCGTTCGGCGATCTCCGCATTGGACAGGCCCGCCGTCATCAGCCGCAGCACCTCCGCCTCGCGCTCCGACAGCCGCGCCCGCAGCCGGTCGGCCTCGGCGTGCGAGGCGCGGTCCCCGGCGTGGTCGGCGGCCAGGGACCGTACGGCCGAGGGGAAGAGCAGCGAATCGCTGCGCGCCACCAGGCGTACGGCCTGGACGAGTTGATCCGCCTCCGCGCGTTTGAGGAGGAAGCCGGAGGCGCCCGCGTGCAGGGCGTCATACACATAGCTGTCGTTCTCAAAGGTCGTGACGACGATGATCCGCGGCGGGTCGGTCACGGTGGACAGGATCTGCTCGGTGGCGCGAATGCCGTCGACCTCGGGCATCCGCACATCCATCAGCACGATGTCGGGGCGCAGTTCGCGGACCACGGACACCGCCTGGGCACCCGTCGCGGCTTCGCCGACGACCTCCAGGTCGGGCTCGGCGCTCAGGATGGCGCGCAGGGCGGTGCGGATCATCTGCTCGTCGTCGGCGACGACGATGCGCAGGGCGGGGGCGGTCATCGGCCGCCTCCGGTGAGGGGCAGGCGCACGGACAGCCGCCAGCTGCCGTCCTGTTCGCCCGAGGTGCTGCTGCCGCGCAGCAGCCTGGCGCGCTCGGCTATGCCGGTCAGCCCCCGGCCGCCGCTGTGGTGCCCCGGGGCCGGGCGGCCGACGGGATTGTGCACGGTGACCTCCAGGGTGTTGTCGTCCACGGCGATCCGCAGCCGGATGGGTACTTGA
This sequence comes from Streptomyces xingningensis, assembly GCF_054957865.1. Classification (NCBI taxonomy): domain Bacteria; kingdom Bacillati; phylum Actinomycetota; class Actinomycetes; order Kitasatosporales; family Streptomycetaceae; genus Streptomyces; species Streptomyces xingningensis. The sequence goes on along the minus strand of NZ_JBDJPF010000102.1, from coordinate 6,955 downwards.
CCCGCGTGACGCATGGCGTTGGTGATGCCTTCCTGGACGATCCGGTATGCCTCGCGGGAGACGATCGGCGGGATTCCGGTCAGCCCCTCCGGTCCGTCCGGCGCGGAGAGGGTGACCGTGCTGCCCGCCGCGCGGGCACGCTGCAGCAGGGGGTCCAGGTCGGCGAGGGTGGGCGTGGGTGCCGCGGACGCCGGGCCGTCCTCGCGCAACAGCCCCAGCACGGCGTCGAGTTCGCCGACGGCCTCCCGGGTCGTCTCCTCGATCGAGGCCAGGGCCTGCCTGGCGAAGGCCGGATCGGCGTCGATGACCCTGCGCGCCGCGCTCGCCTGTAGCAGCACCGCACTCAGCGCATGCCCCACCGAGTCATGCAGTTCGCGGGCCAGCCGGTTGCGCAGGGCGAGCTGCCGGGCCCGCTGTTCGGCCGCCGCGAGCCGGTCGGCGGCCGTCGGTCCGAGCAGTACGGGAGCACAGCGCGCCAGCAGGGTGCCCGCCGCCCAGGAGATCGCCGGTACCAGGGCCAGCAGCGCCAGCCCGGTCAGCGGGGCCAGTGCCCGGGCGTCCTGGAAGGGGCGCAGCCAGGGGAGGTCCATGAGCTTGCTGGAGTGGTCCAGCGGCGGCACGACGAGCAGGGCCACCGCCGCGGGCGGGGCGGCCAGCGAGCAGCCGCTGACGATGCCGCCCAGCGTCAGATGCAGGGTGTAGTACAGCGCCGGACGCCTGCGCTCCGCCCAGGTTCTGGCGGGCCCGGTGGACAGTTCCCGGCCCTCGAGTCCGCACAGGGCCCGCGCCGCGCCGCTCTCCAGCGGCCGGATCAGTGGGAACAGCAGCGCCGAGAGGGCGGCGAGGACCAGGGCCATGGCGAAGGTGGTGAGCTGGAAGCCGACGACAACGGCCGCACTGCTGGAGGGCTTCAGGACGAACGACATCGGCACGGTCGCCAGCAGGAAGTACGGCATCAGCAGCGCCCCGCCGAGCAGCAGGTGCACCCAGCGCAGGCCTGCGGGTCGGTTCAGGGCGGCCGTGGTCATGCGGACAGCGTATGCGGCCGGGGAGAATCCCCGGGAATGATCGCGACAGTAATGATCGCGACAATGATCGTGACATCGCCGGAAGCGGCCGCTCCGCGCCGCACAGTCAAGGGGAGCCCATGAGCAACGCGTGCCCCGGACCGCAGGAACACTCCACCGCCCTGGACGGGATACTCCGCCTCGCGCTCGGCTTCCAGGCGTCCAAGGTCCTGCTCACCGCGACCCGGTTCGGCCTGTTCACCGAGCTGGCCGACGGGCCGCTGGGCGGCGAGGAGCTACGGGCCCGGCTCGGTCTGCATCCGCGTGCCGCCCGCGACTTCTTCGACACCCTGGTGGCGCTCCAACTGCTGGAGCGCACCGGCGGGACCGACGGCAGCTACGCCAACACCGCGATCACCGGCCGGTATCTGGACCGCAACAAGTCCACCTACCTTGGTGGGTTTCTGGAGATGGCCGACAGCAGGCTCTATGGCTTCTGGGACCGGCTCGGCGAGGCGCTGCGCACGGGGCAGCCGCAGAACGAGGCGGCGGCCGGCGGCGGCCTGTTCGACACGATCTACCAGGATCCCGACCGGCTGGCGAGCTTCCAGCGGGCCATGACCGGACTGTCCCTGCGCTCCGCGCATGCCCTTGCCGAGGCACTGGACTGGTCCGTCCACCGCACCGTCGCCGACATCGGCTGCGCCGAGGGCGCCCTGCTCAGCCATCTGCTCAACCGCCATCCCCATCTGCGGGGCGTGGGCTTCGACTTGGAAGCCGTGCGCGGCAACTTCGAACGGTATCGGGCGCGGTACGGCCCGGCCGGCCGGCTTTCCTTTCTCGGCGGGGACTTCCTCACCGGGCCGCTGCCCACCGCCGATGTGCTCCTCTTCGGCCATGTCCTGCACGACTGGGATCTGCCGACCAAACGGATGCTGCTGCGCAAAGCGCATCAGGCGCTGACGGAGGGCGGCACGGTGATCGTCTACGAGACCCTGATCGACGACGACCGGCGGGTGGGCTTGATGGGGTTGCTGATGAGCCTGAATATGCTCATTGAGACGCCCGGGGGCTTTGACTACACCGGTGCCGACTGCCGAGGCTGGCTGGCGGAGGCCGGATTCCGGGAGATCCGGGTGCAGCATCTGGCGGGAGCGGAGTCGATGGTTGTCGGCCGCGCATGAACTGGTCGTGAGGTCATGATGACAGTGATACGGGGAGCAAACTATGCATGACGGTGCGGTGCTGCACATCAAGGGGCGGGTGCTGGTGGGCCCGGACTCCGATGGCGGGGTATGTGACGAGGCATGGGTCGTCAGCGGGCGGATCACCTTCGACCGGCCGGCGGGGGCGCGGGACGTCACCACCATCGAGGGCTGGGCATTGCCCGGATTGGTGGACGCGCACTGCCATGTGGGGCTGGACGCGCATGGCGCGGTCGACGAGGCGACCACCGAGAAGCAGGCGTTGACCGAACGCCATGCGGGGGCGCTGCTGTTGCGCGACGCGGGTTCCCCGTCCGACACCCGCTGGATCGACGACCGGGAGGACCTGCCGCGGATCATTCGCGCGGGCCGTCATATCGCCCGTACCAAGCGTTACATTCGCAACTACGCCCATGAGATCGGGCCGGGTGACCTGGTGGCGTATGTGGCGCGTGAGGCACGGCGCGGGGACGGCTGGGTCAAGCTGGTCGGTGACTGGATCGACCGGGAGATCGGTGATCTCTCGGCCTGCTGGCCGCGGGACGAGGTGGCCGCGGCGATCGCCGAGGCGCACCGGCTGGGTGCGCGGGTCACGGCGCACTGCTTCGCCGAGGAGTCGCTGGCGCCCCTGGTGGAGGCGGGCATCGACTGCATCGAGCATGCCACCGGACTGACCGAGGAGACCATTCCGCTGTTCGCCGAGCGTGGGGTGGCGATCGTGCCGACCCTGATCAACACCGCGACCTTCCCCCGGCTCGCGGAGGGCGGCGAGGGCAAGTTCCCGCGCTGGGCGGACCATATGCGCCGCCTGCACGCGCGCCGCCATGAGACGGTGCGGGCCGCCTACGATGCGGGGATCCCCGTCTACGTCGGCACCGATGCGGGCGGTTCGCTCGCCCATGGCCTGGTGGCCCAGGAGGTCTCGGAGCTGGTCACGGCGGGTATCCCCGCCGCGGCCGCGCTCGACGCGGCGGCCTGGGGGGCGCGCGCCTGGCTGGGCCGCCCCGGCCTGGACGAGGGCGCCCCCGCGGACCTGGTCGTCTATGGGGCGGATCCGCGGGCGGATGTAAGGGTGTTGGGGACGCCGCAGCGGGTGATTCTGCGGGGGCGTGTGGTGAGCTGAGCGCATCGGGTGTGCCGAGCGTCAACTGATTCGAATCTCTTGGCGATGAACACCCCTTTGGGTGAACTGCCCTTCATTCGCTGTCAGTTCACCCGTTCCGGCGTCGAACATGGCGTGGTCGATGCCGACGGCGCACGATGTCCCCCATTGGTGCGCCGCCGGCTCCCTTTCTCTCGTGGGGAGTTCCACACCCGTGTTCAGCACCACCAGCTCTTCCTCCGGCATGCCCGCGCGCCGTCTCGCGGCGGCCGCCGCGCTGGGTGTCACCGGCGCACTCGTTCTCGGCGCGGCCCCGGCACAGGCCACCGGCGGCGACGGCAGCTCGGGCGCCGTCGTCCTGCGCACCGGGCTCGAGGTCGCACTGCTCAACAGGACCGTCCAGCTGCCGCTCAACGCCTCCCTCAACGAGGTGCACGCCCCCGCGAGCGCGGACCGGACGGCGCTCGCCGTCCACCTGGACGGTGTCGAACAGGGCAGGCCCGTCAAGGTGTTGCGCGCCGAGGCGGCCACCGCACGGGCCACCTCCGACGCCCACACGGCCAGGGCCCATGCCGATCTGTTGCACGCCAAGGTCCATCTGCCCGGCCTGCCGCTGCTCTCGCTGATCGAGGTGCAGAAGGTCACCTCGGAAGCCGTCTGCGAGGCGGGCCGCAGGCCGACCGCCACGTCCAACCTGCTGGGCAGCGTGACGGTGCTCGGCAAAAAGGTCACCCTCAGCACGGGCGGCACGACAAGGGTCGAGGTGCCGAGCGTGGGTGAGGTGCGGCTCGACCTGTCGAAGACCGCCACCACCTCGCGGACGGCGGCTGCCACGGCACTGGAACTCAACGTCTCCGTCAACCCGTTGAAGCTCAATGTCGCCGAGGTGCGGGGGAGGGTGACGCTGGCGGAGGCACACTGTGCGGCGCCCTCCGCGCCGGGGAAGGGCTCCGGGAAGGGGGCCGGGGTCTCCCGGACGAGCGCCAAGTCCCAGCCCGCGGCCGAGAAGCAGGACCTCGCCGAGACGGGCGGCTCCTCCGCCACGCCGTATATCGCCGCGGCGGCCGGGCTGTTGGTGGTCGGGGGAGGCGGGGCGCTCCTTCTCGCGCGCAGGCGGCGCGGATAACGCGGATAAGAGGTGTGGCCCGCGGAGCCCCCGCTGCTTCGAAGCGGGGGCTCCGCGGTGCGCGCCGGCGGCTCGCGTCGGTGGTTTCGTGGAACCACCGGCGTCTGGTGAGGCGTCTCCGACCACACGTGAGCACCGTCAACTCCCTTGCTGGGAACAGCGGGTGAGCCTAACTTTCGGTTTGACATGGTCGGATCACGATCGATGGGTGGAGGAATGGATTTACCACTCAGGTCCAAGCGACTCCTGGCCGTGCTGGGGATGCTGGCCGCCCTGCTCGGGCCGGTGTCCCTGGCGGAGGCCAAACCGGCCCCGCCCCGCGATCTGTGCGCCGCACAGATCGCGGCGGCCCGGCAGGTCGGGGCGGATATCCGTGCGCACAACGCCAAACCGCATGTGTTCCGGATGCCGGAGCAGTCCTTGGCCGCGGCGGCGTACAACTCGGAGAAGGCGTCCCTGGAGGCTCGCAGGGCCGTGGTGGTCGCCCAGCTCCAGGCCTGTATGCAGGCGATGAACGCACTGGCGGACGAGAGCGGGGGCCCGTTGGGCCTCAAGTCCCCAAGCCCGCGCACCCTGGCCAAGCTCGAGCAGGCGAAGAAGGGGGTTCCGTCGAGTTGGACCCCACCCCCGCCGCCCCCGAGCGGCAAGAACTGGAAGGTCGACCCGAGCTCCCCGATACGTCCGGTGTTTGAGACCCTCCGGAAGGGCAACCCGGGCCGGGTGGGCAACATCAAACTTCGGGGAGTCAGCCGACCGCTGGCCACGGACAGAGATCCGGCATACCCGGTGGCGTCCGGCCGAAGGATCGGAGCCTATAACTCCGGGAGGCCGAAGGTCTCGCCGGACCATATCGTGCCCCTGGCCGAACTCGTCCAGATGCGGGACTTCATGAAGCTGACGCCCCAGAACATGCATGTGATCTCGCGTGCACCGCTGAACTTCCAATGGATGTCGAAGGCGGCGAACGAATCGAAACAATCAAGGAGTGCGGCCTATGTGACAGGGGCCGATCCACAGTGGATAAAAGATCAGGCTGCGTTGGAGGATGAGGTCCGCAAGAAGTTGCAAGAGCTCATCGACCAGTTGCTCAAGAGTCAGTGACGGAGGCAGGACATGGGCCCGACCGAGATTGCCGCAACGCTGGAGGAATGGTCGCTGACATTTGTCGGGGACGACTCCGACGAATTTTCCCGAATCCCTGAAAGGTGGCGGCCGATCGCGCTGTCGGCCGATGCGGAACTCCGTCGGAGAACGGCGTTGTCGCTATGGAACCAGAGCTTCCTCGACCTTGTTCCCGAGTTCGCCGAGGCGCTGCACGCACACTGCGCCGATGTGCGCGTCTGTATCGCCGACGACTCTCCGGTGCTGGTCTACGTTCTGGAGACAGACGATGGCGAGCCGGTCTCCTGGGTCGGCTATGACCCCGGCACCTTCGAGGAGCCGGATTTCTGGGGGAGCTTCCCGGAAGCGGTGCAGGTGTTCCTGCGCGAGGTTCATGCGGGGTTCGTCTCGGGGAGCAGGGATGCGTTCGGCGTGGCGCGGCCCATCGAAATGGGCACCATCGCCGGACTGGCCGGCTTCCCCGACGGTGTCCCCGGCTGGGCGGACGAAGCCGATATCTCGTCGACGCGCCTGCTGCAGATCACGACGGACGGCGGCATCCTCAAGTACTGCCTGTCCCCGGATCTCGGACCGGGAAAGATCGCCTTGGTTTATGAAGGGGACATCGATCCAAAGGACTTCGGTCAGGAGCTGGACGAGCTCCTGATGTCGCGCTTCGAGGACCCGTCCTGAGCAGAAGGGCGTTGAGGTGTCACACCAGCCCGGTCAGGGGCCGCCCCCCTGGCCTCCACAGGGAAAACAGCCGCCGTCCGTTCCGCCGGGGTTCGGGCCGCCACCGCCGATGTCGCCCGGGTTCGGGCCACCGCCGCCGATGCCGGGAGACTCGCCGCCTCCCGGTCGGCCGCCTCGGCGGCGGCGGACGTGGTGGTACCTCGGGGCAGCCGCCGCTTTGCTCGCCGCCGCCGGAGGCGTCACGGCATATCTGCTCCTGGACCGGGGCGAGGACGAGCAGTCGAGGATCAAGAAGGTGGTCGCCGACTTCGCCCTCGCGGTCGATAGGGGGGACACGCCCAAGATGGTCAGCCTGCTCTGCCAGGAGGAGGCCCGCGACATCGCCGACAACGCCAATGACAACGCCAATGACGCCGACGACTCGGGCGACTCGGGCGACGACGACCGCGATACCAAGTCGAAGCCGATACCGATCAGGACATCGGATGTCCGGATCAAGGGAGACACCGCCAGTGTCGTGGTGACCAGATCCGCCCAGCAGCCGAACCCCCTCTATCTGCGCAAGGAGAAGGGCACTTGGAAGGTGTGCGCCCCCGCCGGGGGGTCCCGCTGAGGGCGGCTGTCTGCTAGGGGGTGTCCGATGGGTCGGCACGAGCCCTGCGGCGTCTGGCACGGCGCCTCGCCGCGTTGTCGCATCACCCTCCCCCATAGCCCTGAACGG
>NZ_JBDJPF010000101.1:0-14814 GCF_054957865.1 Streptomyces xingningensis | reverse complement strand
GTACGCCCTTCACGCACCAACCCGGGGCCGATCCACAGGTCTTGAGCATTGCTCGCACGCCTTCCACCACCCGCCGGTTGACCACACCGTGGTCCCCGGCGTCGGCTATCACTCACGGCACGCGCAGCGAGCCTGGCGCGACGTCGTCGACCTGCTCGCCGAGTGCCTGCCCGTGACGGAGGATCTGGGGGCATGACCCAGGTAGGCATGCTGGCGCCGGGCCTGGTCGGCGTCGGGCACTGACAGTCCCCTCCTCTCAAGTCTGCACAGCAGAACCGCATCGGGCGGGTGCTTGATCGCGGAAACGCGTTCGCAACTGCCGCAGTAACTCCGGTATTTACCGCGACAGGTGACACGCTGAAGGCCCAGGATGTGCGGGTATCCCTGATCACGGAACGGGCGGGCGTGTCGTATGAGTCAAAACGTACCGGAGCTGACTGCAGAGCTCCTCGTGGACAGCGCCGAGCCGCGATGCCCGGTGATCTCCCCGGATGGCGCCTGGGTCGCCTACGTGATGGCCTCGGCCGGCCGGGGTCCGCACCCGGTCAGCGCACTGTGGGTCGCCGCCGCTGATGGAGGCTCACCTCCCCGGGAGCTGGCCTGCGGTACGGCGTGCGAGGGTGTCCCGAGGTGGGCGCCGGACTCGGCGTCGCTCTTCTTCCGGTCGGACCGGCAACTGCACCGCATCGGACTCGACGGCAGCCAGTGCGAGACTCTGACTGCCTGGCGGGGCGGGATCGTGGACCACCGGCCGCTCGCCGGTGGCGAGATGGTCGCCGTGATCGCCGCGGATGAGCCGAGTGAGGAGGACGAGCGCCGGCAGGCCGAGCGCGACGACGCGATCGTATGGGGAGCGGGGGCTCCCCCTGGCCGGTTGCGCCTCCTGCACCTCGGCACACGCGAGCTGCATGTGGTGGCGGGGCTTGGCGACAGGCACGTCGTCGACGTGGTCCAGCGACCGGACGGTGGCCCCTTGGCGGTCATCAGCTGGTCCTGCCCGGAGTTCGATCCCGGCACGTTCACCGCCGAGTTGCACGTGGTCGATCCCGCCACGGGAGCGCTCCTCGATCTGGGCCGGATGGAGTTGGAGGCGTGCTCACCGATCTGGTGGAGCGTCCGCGATGTCTGGCGGGTGGCCTACCTGGCGGTGACCCCTCCTGGTCTGGTCGGCGGTCTCGCCGTTTTCGACGTCGCCGTGCCCGAACCCGGTGCTGCTGCGGGGGAGCACCGCAACCTGACCGCGGGCATGAACGTCTGCCCGACCGAGCTGGTGCAGGTCGAGAACGGGGCGCCCTTGGCGCTGTTCGCCGACGGACTCGACACCGCGATCTACCGACTCGACCCCGACGCGCGGCGCTTCGGGCGTGTGTCCACGCGGGACGGCCGTGTCGATTCACTTACCGCCAGCAGCTCGGGTGAGGCGGTCGCTGCGCTGGCGAGCACGGCCTACGAGCCGGGGGACGTGCGCTGCGGGCCTCCCGGCGGTCGGCTGGTCCGGCTCAGCGACACCAGGCCGGATCTGCGTCGGATCAGGTGGGGCACCCAGGAGCGCCTCTCCTACAAGGCCGGCGACGGCCTGGACCTGGACGGGCTGCTGATCCTGCCGGTCGGCAGGTGTCGGCAGGACGGCCCGTTCCCGCTCATCACCCTGGTGCACGGCGGTCCCTATGACCGGTACTGCGACGACTTGAATACCACCTGGTTCGCCCCACAGTGGCTTGCGACCGCGGGATACGCGGTCTTCCTGCCCAATCCACGGGGCGGTCAGGGACACGGCCACGCGTTCGCGGCGGCGGTCGCGGGCAAGGTCGGCCTCGAAGAATGGACCGACATCCTCACCGGGATCGACCTGCTGATCGCCGACGGCGTCGCGGACCCGGACCGGCTCGGAATCGACGGGTGGAGCCACGGCGGATTCATGGCCGCATGGGCGGTGGGACAGACCGACCGGTTCAAGGCCGCGCTGATGGGCGCCGGGATCAGCGACTGGGGCATGCAAGCAGCCACCGGCGAGGAAGGAACCCTGGAATCCGGACTCGGCGGCAGTATCGGCTGGGAGGGGCCCGGCCCGCACCCCCACGACCGGCTCAGCCCGGTCTCGTTCGCCTCGAAGGTCACCACCCCGGTGCTGATCCTGCACGGCGAGGACGACACGAACGTTCCACTCGGCCAGGCAACATACTTCCACCGCGCGCTGTGCCGATTCGGCGTCGAGCACGAGTTCGTCGTCTACCCCCGCGAGGGACACTTGATCATGGAGCGCAACCACCGGATCGACGTACTCCGGCGCACCCGTGCGTGGTTCGGGCGATGGCTCGGTGACCCGGCGTCGGACAATGACCCGATCTGACCCAGCAGCCCCGTCCCGCACTTCAACTTGGCTTGACTCTGTCGGGGATCTTGGAGTTTTCCGGTGCGGCAGCATGGTCGACGGGCATGCTCGGGTCGTTCCGCCGACCGATGCAGTTGTCGAGGTGCCCGTTGTCCCTGCGCCCCCGTTCCGGTGAGCACGTTCCGCCTCTGACCGCGCGGGTCGCGCGGGCGAGCAACCCGGGCGGTACGACGGCGATATGGGTACGTGACCGGCTGGACGGGCTGTGGCGCGACGAGGACTTCGCCGACTGGTACCCCAGGGACGGACGTCCGGGGCTTTCGCCTGCTCAGCTGGCCACCGTCTGCGTGCTGCAGTTCCTGCTCGGCCTGTCGGACCGGCAGGCCGCCGAGGCGGTCCGCTGCCGCATCGACTTCAAGTACGCGATGGCCATGGAGCTGGACGATTCCGGCTTCCACCACAGCGTGCTGGCAGACTTCCGCGACCGTCTCGCTGAAGACGGCCGTGCCGACCGCCTCCTGGACCTCGCGCTGGCCCGGCTCAAGGAGGCCGGACTGGTGCGCGAGCGCACCACTCAGCGCACCGACTCCACCCATGTCCTGGCCGCGGTGCGTGACCTGACCCGCCTGGAGCTGATCACCGAGGCGGTCCGTGCCGCACTCGAAGAGGTCGCCGGCACGTCCCCGCACCTGTTGGATGAATTGGTCGACGAGGGCTGGGGGCTCCGCTACGGCCGACCGGTCCGCCTGGGGAAGAACCCCACCAAGCCCATGACCAGGATCCTTGCCACCGGACGCGACGCCGTCCGGCTCCTGGAACACCTCTACCGTCACGGAGCGGACCGCATGTCCGGTCCTCGTGTCCAGGCTCTGCGGCAGATCATGATGCAGAACTACCACCGTGATGCTGCTGGGCACCTTCGCTGGCGCACCGCCGAGAAGGAGGGCGGGGCGGGACTGCCGCCGCCGTCGAGGGCGATCGTCTCGCCCTACGACACCTCGGCCCGTTACGCACGGCACGGGCACATCATCAGCTGGAAGGGGTTCGCCGCTCATCTGACCGAGACCTGTGCTCCCGACGGCCCCAACGTGATCACGGATGTCGCCACCACCGCGGCCACCACCCACGACAGCCAGGTCCTGCCCGGCATCCACACCCGCCTGGCGCGTCGCGGGCTGCTGCCTGCCGAGCACCTGGTCGACGCCGGCTACACCTCCCTGCCCCATCTGGAACAAGCTGCCCGTGAACACCAAGTCACCATCTCCGGGCCGCTGAAGAGCAACCCCGCGCACCAGCACCGCCGCAACGAGGGCTTCGCCCGGGACGACTTCCATATCGACTTCGACCGCCGGCAGGTCACCTGTCCCCAGGGGCAGGTCAGCGCGGGCTGGCACGGCCCCTACCCGACCTCCTCGCCCACCGCGGCCCCGCTGATCGTGGCACGGTTCACCAAGAGCCAGTGCCGCACCTGCCCGGCTCGCGCCCAGTGCACCAGCACCGCCGACAGTGCCCGCACCGTGGGTTTTCCCCCGCGCGAGCTCCGCGACCTGCAACTCCGCGTCCGCGCCGAGCAGCAGACACCCGAGTGGAAGACCCGCTACGCGGTCCGCTCCGGAGTGGAGGGCACGGTCAACGAGTTCGCCCACGGACACGGCATGCGACGCTGCCGCTACCGAGGCCAGGGAAAGGCCCACATCCAGCACGTCCTGACGGCCATCGCCGTCAACATCGAGCGCCTCAGCGGACTGCCACCGACCGAGGAAACCCCCACGCCCCGCCAGCCGACCGCCTTCCAGAACTACCTCGACCAGCGCGAGATACCCCGGCTGAAGTCCTGGCGAACCCTGGGCAGCTGACCTCGGCAACTACAAGATCCCCGACAGAGTCAAGATGAAGCTCTGTCGCTGAACCTGATCGCTGGAGGGTGCGGATCGTTTCGAGGAAGTGTGTGGGTCAGGTGCCGAGCATGTATTTATCCTGGTGAGAGGTCTGATGGGCGCGTTCGTGCTCGCGGGCGATGTGGGGTCGGTGGACACCGTCGGCCGATCGGACGCCCAGACACGCTGAAGGGCTCCAGGTACCCGGATGAAGGTCCTGGACGCCAGAGTAATTGTCAATACCTGTGGATCGGTTGAGTTTCTTCAGGCTGCGTGAGCCTCGGAGCGTTCGACGAGGTGGCCGCCTTCGAAGCGGGCTCCGGCGCGGACAAGGGGCACGAGGTGGGGTGCGTTCACGCCCGCCAGCGGGTCTGGGCGGATTCGACGAGCTTGAACACCATAGCCAGGGCAGCCGCGCGGGATCCGGCGCCCTTGGTGACCTTCGTCCGCAGACGGACGGTCGCGAAGGTCGACTCGATCGGGTTCGTGGTCCGCAGATGGATCCAGTGCTCGGCGGGGAAGTCGTAGAAGGCCAGCAGCTCGGCCTCGTCGTCGGTGACCTTCTTGACCGCCTTGGGGAACTTCGCGCTGTACTGCCGGGCGAACATGACGACGGCTTCGGCCGCGTGTTCGCGGTCCTCCGCGTTGTAGATGTCCTGCAGGGCCTTCTTCGCTGCCGGCTGGGCCGACTTCGGAAGCGAGTCGAGCACATTTGCGGTTTTGTGAACCCAGCACCGCTGGTGACGGGTCTCGGGGAACACCTCCGCCAGGGCCTTCCAGAAGCCGAGGGCGCCGTCGCCGACCGCCAGGACAGGGGCGCGCATGCCCCGGCGGGCACAGTCCCGCAGCAGGTCGGCCCAGGACTCGGGCGACTCGCGGTAGCCGTCCGTCATCGCGATCAGTTCCTTGGCGCCGTCCGCCCGCACGCCCATCAGCACCAGCACCGCGGCCTTGGCCTGGTCGAGGCGGACACGCAGGTGGATGCCGTCGGCCCAGACGTAGACGTAGTCGGCGGTGGACAGATCGCGGCGGCCAAACGCGTCGTGGTCGGCCTGCCACTGCTGGGTGAGCCTGGTGACGGTGGCTGGCGAGAGACCGGCCGCCGAGCCGAGGAACTGCTCCAGCGCGGGCACGAAGTCACCCGAGGACAGGCCGTGCAGGTAGAGCAGGGGCAGGACCTCGCTGATCTTCGGGGGTCGCGTCCGGGCGTCGGTGGAAAAGGGAGACACGAGCGTAAGTTCCGTGCTGAACCTGCCAGTTCGCACGAAGGAGACCCACGCTCGTGTCCCGACGAGTATCCCCCACCGAGGCCATCCGCGCTGAGATCGACGCTCTGTTCACCGGGGAGCGCGACCTGGTCGAGGTCCTGGAGGACGTGGCCCGGCTCGGTGCCCGCCTGATCATCCAGACCGCGATGGAAGCCGAGGTCGACTCCTTCCTCGGCCGTGCCCGCTATGAACGCGCCACTGCGGCCGTGGGCGAGGAAGGGCAGGCCACCGCCCGCCCCGGACACCGCAACGGCCACTGCCCGACCACCATCAAGACGACCGCGGGCCCTGTCACGGTGGCCCGGCCGAAGCTGCGCGGGACCACGGAGAAGTTCGCCTCCCGCCTGTTCGGCACGCACGTCACCCGCACCAACACCCTTGAAACGCTGGTCATCACGTCCTTCGTCCGGGGGATGTCGGTCCGCGACGTGGAGAATGCCCTGGCGGACGCGCTCGGCCCCGAGGCCGCACTGTCGAAGTCGACGGTGTCGGTAATCTGCACCCAGATCCGCGACGAGTTCGACGCCTGGCGCCGCCGCGACCTGTCCGGTGTCGACCTCGACTACCTGTTCCTGGACGCCTCGCACTTCAAGATGCACGACGGGCACGCCGCCGAGCCCGTGCTGGCCGCCTGGGGCATCACCACCGACGGCAAGCCCGTCTTCGTCGGCCTGGACAGCGCCAACAGCGAGTCCACCGACGCCTGGCACGGCTTTCTGACCGATCTGTCCGACCGGGGCCTCGTCTCACCACTGCTGGCGATCTCCGACGGGGCGAAAGGCCTGATCAGCGCGGCCGAACAGGTCTTTCCCAAGGCCCTGCGCCAGCGGTGCACCGTTCACAAACTCCGTAACGTCCTCGCGAAGATCAGCAAGGACGACCAGGAAGCCGTCCGCGCCGAGTTCTGGGCCTGCTTCGACACCACCGACGAGCAACTGAAGGACATCGAGCCCGGTCAGCGCCTCGTCGAGGCCGTCCAGCGGCGCATCGACGCATTCATCGACAAGTGGGCCGGCGCCTACCCCGCCGCGATGCGGGCCATGGCCAACGACCGGGCCAGCCTGACCGTCTACCTGCGCTTTCCCGCCGAGCACCACAAGCGCATCCGGCACTCCAACTTCATCGAGCGGACCTTCGGCGAGACCCGCCGCCGGGTCAAGGTCATCGGCCGGTTCCCCGGCGAGACCTCCTGCGTCAGCCTCATCTGGGCAGTCCTGGACCGCGCCGCACGTGGCTGGCGAGGCTTCACCATGACGCCGCGAGCCCTGCGGACCCTGCAAGACCTCCGCCGGTCCCTGCTGGATCCGTCAACCACGCTCTATAAGACGCCAGTTGAGGTTGCCGCAGCACTCGAGCAAGCCGCATAACATCAACACTCACGGAACTACCGCGTCGAGCACTTTTCCACCGCTCCGCGGACGCGACCTCTTCGGGGGACTTGCGGCACCAGGGCGGCAGGATCGCCGAGGAGAACCGCTTGCGCTCTCCCGTCACCGCGTCGACGCGCTTGTCGTTGACGCGCGGAGCCTTCACCTCGACCGCCCCGGCGGCGGTGGCGACCTTCCGCGGCTGGTGATAGCCGTTGCGCACCACCAGACGCCGGCCGCCCTCATCACGCTGGCCAGCCAACTCGGCGATGTAGGAGTTCACTTCGGCCTCAAGGGCGGCGGCCAGCATCCGCCTTGCGCCTTCCCGGACGATCTCGTCGATCAGGGAACCGTTCGTGAGGGTGCTGTCGACATTGACTACGCTGAGCACGGGCGTGCCTTCCCGACCGACGCGCCAACGTCGGCCCACTCGGTGACCTACCGATCAATCACCCGGGAAGGTACGCCCGTTGAGCGCCCTCCCGGGCCCGATCCACAGGTACTGAGCATTGCTCCGCCAGCCATGGGTTCGCGGCGCAGGACTTTGTAGCAGCCGTCGCCCCTGGCGAAGATCACGGTGATGTTGGTGCGCTTGTCGTCCCACAGGTGGCGCCAGGACTCGAACCCGGTCTTCTTCATCCACTGCGCCTCGTCGCAGACCGGGACCCGGAACTCCTCGGCGAGTGCCTCCTTGAGGAGGGTGTCGAACTCGATCGGGCGGGCCGGCGGCTTCCCCGGCAGCCCCAGCGCCTGGAAGAGACCATGGCGGATGTCGCGCGGGGTCGGTCCGGCGCGCAGTTCCAGGCGGTGGGTGGTGTCCGGGGCGGGGTGGCGCAGCGCGGAGTTCGCCGACATCGTCTTGCCGGAGCCGGCCGGCCCGTAGACGCACGTCATGGCCTTGGTCTCGGTGACGGCCTCGATGTTGTCCCGGGTGGTCAGCAGCGTGTCGGTACCGGCCAACTGGGCCTGCTCCAGGCCCGGGAAGTGGTCTTCGCTCTCGTCGGGCAGCAGCCCGTGGTCCAGATCAGCGATCATCGGCTTGGTCCTCATCAGGGGTAGGTATGCGCGGGGGCCTGGGGCGGGCCCAGGTATCGGGTGCGGGGCCGTGCGGAACGAGATCGGGGCGGGCCAGCGCACGGCGGGCCGTCTGCGCCGCCGCTCCCAGTTCCTCTTCGGCTTGGGCGGGGGTCGGGGAGGTGAGTGGGCGGGGCGGGGCGGTGGTGGTGGAGGCTTCGAAGCGCCGGCGGCGCAGTTTCTCCGCGGCTTTCGGATCGGCCTTGTGCCGGCGGGCGGCCGCGGTCCGCGCTGCCTGGGCGGAGCGGATCTGCTCCCGGCTCGCGGCGGCGGCCAGGAACGCCGGTCCGAGGTGGCGGCCGGTTGCGGCGTCGAAGACTTCGATGGTGTCGTCGTGGTGGGGCAGGTGCCGTACCGAGACTTTGGTGCCGGTACGGCCGTTCATCCGCGGGGCGAGGTAGTCGCGGCGGCGCCGCCGCACGCCGCTGGTGCTGATCGTGTACGTGCGGCCGTCGTCTTCCAGGGCGAACGTCGCCAGCTGCCCTGCGGACACGTCCGTGAGCGGGGTCGCGTCGGCCTGCCACGCCTGGAGGGGGGTTTCCCGTTCGGCGCGGACGGGTGGTGGCGGGTGTTCCACCAGGTCACCCAGTCCAGCAGCAGGCCCACGAACGCCTCGTAGGTCAGGGGCGGGGCGTCGGGGTCGGCGAGATGGCCGCCGGTGGGTTTCTGGCGGCCGGTGTAGCGGGGGAGCGAGACGAGGAACATCTCCTCCACCGCGTCGTTCAACGCCTCGATCGTGCCCTTCAAGTGCGGGGTGTAGGCAGGGAGGTCGGTTACGGGGACGGCGAGTGCGCCCATCGCCGTGGTGACCGCCCGGCACAGGAACTCCTTGCCGCGGTCCACCCGGATCTGACCGGGCAGCCCGCCCACCGGCCCGAACGGCTCGGTGCGGGTGATCGCGATCCGTAAGGACGCCAGAACCGCGTCGCGGCTCGGAGCGTGAGCTGTGACCGCGACCCCGGTGATCGCCTTGGTGGCGCAATCGGTGAACCAGGTCACCCACGGCGTGGCCAGCTCGCCCTCCGCGTCCACCTCGGCGGGCACGTGCTTGTGGTCGCCCTCCCACACGGCGTTGCGGTGCGTGGCCGGCCGCTGCCCGAAGACGTCATGCGCGCGCCGCGCTGCCTCCCCGCTTCTCAGCCCGGCCCGCTCACCACGGGTCAGGTCCCGGCGGATCGCCCGGTGCAGCGTGGAGAGCGACGGCACCGCGGGCGCGTCCGGATCTCCGGCCGCCCGCTGCACCAGCTCGGCGTGGACCCGGGAGGCGTTACCGCCCCACAGCGCCAGCAGTCGCCGGACTTCCGTGGTGACCGTGAAATGGGACGACTCCACCCGTGCGAGGCGGTGATCTTCACGGGCAGCGGCCGGCCACCGCCACACCGTCCGCTCCGACTTCCCCAACGCCTGTGCCACCAGGCGCACATGTGCCGCCGTCGGCTCTCCACGCCCGTCGAGTTCCAGCAGCCGGGGCATTGCCGCCGCCCGCCCCGACGCCGGCGGGAACACGGCTGCCAGACCGCCTTCGGGATCACCGTCACGTCTTCCCGGCATCATGGCCCCTTCCCACGAGTACCAGGCAGCACGTTCTGCCGCCCTCGTCCCGGGTATGCCAGGCAGTCGGCATCCAGCTGACCGGTTTCGGCGTACGACTGACAGCAACCATCGCCATCCGCTACGGCTGCTGTGCGTATGGACATGCGCCCGGTGCGCCCGGCTCCGGCAACATGCCGGCCTCGATACTCTCGCTCTTGAGGCGGCAGCTGGTGCTCCGGCGAACCGTGGCCCGCCCTCAGCCGCCCAGCATGGCGGCCCGGCTTCGGCACCTGCGGCCTGGAATGTCCCTCCACCGGCTTGGACAGCGGAGCTGATCGAAGGCGCTCGCCGTTTCCGGCAGCTTGAGGGCGGGGGCACGGCGCCCGCGTCCTGCGGCTCAGCACGTGGGACCGCACGGCCGTGGCGGAAGCAGCCGATGCCTGCGGCCTGTTCGAGTGCCAACGGGCATCCAGGCAGGGGACACCCGACTTGCCCGGAACGAGGGGCAACATAGGACGGGCAGAGAGTCGGTGATGCTCCGGCACTCACTCAGCGCGCAACGGGAATGCTGGTTTCGAAGAGTGAATTCGTGTAGCGGAGCAGGCCGGGCTGCCGCTGACTGTCTGGTGGAGCATGTTGTTCCGGGGCGGCGGTGGCCGCCCCGGATCAACCCCTAACGGGTCAGGGCCCGCACCATGCTGGCGCCTGCGTGATTCCATCTTGCCTGACGCCCCGAGAGCGCCTTATGGTTGGTTTCAAGCAGACCTTCCTTAATCGGACGAAGGTGGAGGCGGCTCCCGCGCCATCGGGGGCCGTCGGCGTTTCTGGCGACGGCCAGCCTCCCTGTCTCGACAGGGTAACTGGCCTACCCTGGCCCGGAGTTCCTCCGCCGGGAGCGCGGAAAGCACGATTTGACAAGCTTTCGACGAGATTCTGGCTGAACCAGGATTAAGGCTGTCCAAGTGATCGGCCCACGAAGTTGCTGGTGAATGCCCGAACGGCTCTCGCGGCCCTCACGCACAATGGCGCGACACTGGTGGCTGATTCCAGACCTGACGTCAGGCTGAGGCTGTCAACTATTTTCGACGGATGGCAAAGCGGGGGTGGCTTGGGCTGTCGCACTTTGATGACAGCCCGGAATCGTATGGTGACGATCTCGCGCTCCCGCTGGGGGCACGCGTGCTGCGCGAAGCCATGACGCGGCTCCGGGAACTGGTCAAGCGCCCGCGTCCAGGAGGGACCGCGGAACTCCTGGACGCCCTGGAACGTCTGAGGGCGATCGAGCTGGCCATCAACGGGGAGAAGATCCTGCTCATTGCCGAGTTGCTGGCCAACGGAGGAACCTGGCGGAAGGCCGCTGACGCCTGCAAAGTCCAGAAGCAGACTCTGCACAAGGCGTTCAAGGACAAGGTCAATGCGGTCTCCCGCATCTGCAATGACAGCTCACCCGAGAAGGTCCTTCGGCTGATGGACCTCCTCCACCCGCAGACCGTGGCCTGGCTGATCCGCCTGGGGCACGTCGAGGTACAAGCCGCATTCGTCAACGGGCGAAGGGAGCGTGTGCTCCAGCGCAACGTCTCAGCAATCGCCGTCGACGAGCAGCACGCCAGGCGAACTCATCAGGGTCGCCGAGTGACGGTCATCCAACCCCGAACACTGCGGCACGTCCCGCTTCCACGACGTTGATCCAGTTGATCCCGGGAGGGTGCGACAACCACTTGTGCCAGCAGCCGAAGCACCTTCGGCTCGGCACTCCTGCGGAGAACCGGGCGGAGTGGCTTGCCCGGCGCCGCCACCTCCACAGTCCCCTGGCGGACCTCCGCGGGCTGGCGGGCCGCTCGCGGGGCATCGCCACGGCCATACGCGAGGGCCTCGCGCTCGGCGAGTCCGAGGCGGACATCTCCCTCCAGCCTCCGAGGAATGATCCGGGAAGAGAACGGAAACCGTTGAACGATCGGGGCCCCTCGGCGGTGGTTATGCCCAGGGGATGCCGAGGTCGGTGAGTTGCTTGAGTTGGTCTTCGGTGAGCTTGTGGCGTCGGTTGCGGGTGTTGGAGAGCCATACCCCCAGCCGCGTCTGAGTGCCGTCCACGGTCTCGACATGCTGCCGTGAGACCGTGGTGGTTCCTTCCCGGGCGACGTACTGCGCCAGGGCCGTCAGGCCGCGGGTGAAGGCGTCGGACGACCGGGACGCCCCTGCCTTCACGGGTGCTGCCCCCGTGCCCTTCTGGGGGCGCCTGGCGGTCCTGGGGAGCGGCTTGACGCCGAGCAGGTCCAGCCGCTCCCGCTGCGCCTCGGAGAGCCGTCCCCATTCCCGCTGCTGCCGCACGAGCCATTGGCCGATGTCGTCGCCGTGGTAGGTGACACCCGGGAGGATGTCCGCGACGGTCCCGCCGGCCTCGGTCAGGGTCCGCAGTCCGGCGTAGTGGCGCTGCCAGTCGACCGGCCACGCGGGCGCCCAGTCAGGATCGATTGCCGCGAGCTCTGCGGCCCGCTGCGCTGCGCGCTGGGGGGCCTTGCCGAGGCCGCCGGGCCGGCGGAGGTTGGTGAGCCACTGTCCCACCGGCTTCTCCAGGGCCACCGCGCCCCGCGGGGCGGCCAGGGTGCCGGTTTGCGCGAAGTACGCCCGTGCTGCCGCCAGGTTCTCCTGCCAGACGACGTCCGCCGGGTCCCAGACGATCCCCAACTGCTCCAGCTGCTTCGCCCGCCGGACGGGCAACTCGCCGGCACGGTGGAGCTGTCGCTGCTCGCTCAGCCACCGCCCCAACGGGAATGCGCCCTCGACGTGCTCGTAGGGCACGGCCAGGTCCCCGGCGCGGAGTTGGTAGCGGCGGGCGGCGGCCCAGCCGCGGGCCCAGTCCTGCCGCTCGACATCGATGACGTTGAAGTTCACCCACTGCGCGATCAGAACCGGGTCGCGCGGGGAAG
Source organism: Streptomyces xingningensis (assembly GCF_054957865.1). Classification (NCBI taxonomy): domain Bacteria; kingdom Bacillati; phylum Actinomycetota; class Actinomycetes; order Kitasatosporales; family Streptomycetaceae; genus Streptomyces; species Streptomyces xingningensis. The sequence goes on along the minus strand of NZ_JBDJPF010000101.1, from coordinate 2,436 downwards.
CGAAGCGCAGCAGGAACCGCGCCTCCTCCTCACTCTCCTCTTCGTCCGGCGCGGCACCGATCATCGGGGAAGGAGCGACAAGAGGCGTGTTGGTCTGTGGAATCGCCAGGAGCTCGATGGCCTCTTCATCGTGTGCACGGAGCCCTTCCAACACCTTGATCAACGGCCGGTACGAGGCCGAGGTGAACATGTCCTCCGGCTCCTCCCCGTCCTCAAGGAACACCGGCACCACCAGGGAAGCCACCTTCCCCTGACCGGGCTTCTGCCGCAGGGCACGCCCGATGGCCTGCACAATGTCCACCGGAGACCCCTTCGGATCGAGGAAGGCGACGGAGTCGACCGCCGGGGCGTCCACCCCCTCACCCAGGACCTTGCAGTTCGACAGGACCGCATACCCGTCCCGGCCGCCGAACTCCCCGATCGTCCGCCGACGTTCATCGGCCTCGTGCTCCCCGCACAGCCACCCCGCCCACACCCGCGCCGGATACCGCCCCGGATCAGCACGATGCAGCCGCTGCGCGACGGCCGGCAGGCCCTCGGCGAACGCCTCCGCCTCCACCGTCCGGTGATGGAAGGTGATCATCGTCCGCAGATCATGCTGCACCTTCGTCCGCAGCACCGCCGCGTGCAACGCCGCGAGCCGCTCCCCGCGCACCTGCTCCTCCCGCCCCTCCTCACTGGCCAGGCGGGACGGGGTGACCTCGGGATCGGTCACCTCGGCCACGATGATCTGATACCGGGCGAGCAACCCCATGGACACCGCGGCGGCCAGCGACAACCGGTAGACGACGGGCCCGAACACCGCCTCGTCGTCCATCGAACAGGCCAGTTCCTCCGGCAGGGGATCGCGCACCCCGTCCCGGACCTCCCATGACGGCGGCCGCTCCCGCCACACCCGCGGAGTCGCCGTCATGTACAACCGCCGCGCCGCCGGGATCACCTCGTTGTCGTGCACGGCCGCCCACGCCTTCCCGGCGCTCCCAGACGTCCGGTGCGCCTCGTCCACCACCACGAGGTCGAAAGGGTCCATGCGCTGCCCGTAGGTGCCCTCGTGCGCCTCTGCCAGGACCGGTAGGGACGCGTAGGTGGCGTAGACCGTGACGGGTCCGGAGCCGTACCGCAGGGCCAGCTGCGGGGCGCTCGTGGTGGACCGGATGCCCAGGGCCGACAGCAGAGGGTCGCCCGACAACGAGCACACGGCCACGGTCGGCGCGGTGTGGCCGGCCCCCCGCCAGGCCGTGGCTGTCTGGGTGAGCAGGTCGAGCGTGGGCAGCAGGACCAGTACCCGGCCGTGCCTCGCGAGCCGCAAGGCAGAGTGCGCGGCCATCAGCGTTTTCCCCGTGCCACACGCAGCAACTACCGTGGCACGAAGCCCATTGCACGGAACCCGCATCCTCGGGGGAACGTCCAGACCGCGCACGATGGCCTCGACGGCCTCAACCTGATGAGAGAACAGGTTCTTCGCAGCTCCGCATTTCACACGAAGCCCCTCTCTGCCGTGAGAACGTCAATTCCTGGGTGAGCGTGGCACGCTCACCGGCCGGTCCGGGACGCACCCGGGTGGGGATGGCCTCGGATCCGGGATCCTACACAGTGCATCATGGGTTTTATCCTGACGGTCTGGAGCCTTGAGGTTGGCGTTGTCCCAGCCAAGCCCCCCTGTGCAGAGTCGGAGACAACCTCAGAAGGGAGGCTTCTCCTCCCTCTGCAGCCCCTCAGAGTCACCCTCCGCGCCCAGCTTTGCCAGCCGCGAGCGGATGGCACTCGGCTGCCGACCAAACCGGACGGCAAGAGTCTCCACGCTCTGACCGTTGGCGTGGAGCTCGAGCAGAAGCTGCTCATCCTCTGGCTTCCACCGCCGGTAGGCGCTGCTGTGCTGCTGGCGCACGTCCTCCACGGAGTATGCCTTCGGAGGCTCTCCAGCAGGAGAGACGGGAAACTCCACCGCACTCAAGACGGAGGATGGAAAGCTACAGATCTCAACTCCATTGAGCCAGAAGGTAGTTGTGCCATTGTTAAATGTCATCAGATCGGCCTCGAGGTCCAGGACCCTGCGCATGACATCAGGATCGCGGGGATCGAGAGTGAACTCAGCGAGGCGTAAGCGGACCCGGATCGTGGAGGAGTTTGCAGACATGAGGAAGACCATGTCACAGTCGGCTCCCCTGCTAGCCGGAACCCGCGAAGCGGGTTCTATTTTGTGGCAGGGGAGCGAAGCGGACCTGCCTGTGAGCCGCAACGCGGCTCACTCCGGCGGGCTTGCCGCCGGCCTTTCGTAATACCCCGCAACGCGGGGTATTACAGGGGCGGTTGTAGCGAAGCGGAGACCGCCCGGCGCGGCTTGCCGCGCCCCGATCCGCAACGCGGATCGGCTGCGGGGCGCAGCGCGCCCCGCTTCGTTTCCCAGCGCGCAGCGCTGGGAGATCGGAAGAGCGT
>NZ_JBDJPF010000100.1:0-14898 GCF_054957865.1 Streptomyces xingningensis | reverse complement strand
GACCAGAAGATCGACGGGGCGAAACAGCAAGGCCCGGATTAACCAACAGGGTCCGTTCAGGACCGGGCCCTCGCTGTCGTCCAGCGCCTTATGATCATCGCTTCCGAAGTGCCACCGGCACCGAATGCCGCAGCCGGGCGCAGCGCGGACAGCGCAGGAGCCGTCCGGGGCCGAGCCGGCCGGGTCCGAGATTCTGCATCGGGAACGAAGCGGTGCTGAACACGTGCCCCTCGGCACAACGAACGACGGTGCGCTCCATCGAGCTCCCTTTCCCCATGTACGTGAAAGACAAAAGCCACATTAGGGGATCTATAGGACGTGCTCGAACATGGCACTCCCGGCACCCCCCGACCGGCCTCCGCCCCTCACGGTACGCCCCAACTCCCGCACCCCACGCCCGCGTCCCCATCCCTTCCACAGCACCCACGCATGACCAGAAGACCCCTGCGGCAAGTGCGCCGGGGGTCTTCGATGGGGTAGAGTGTGCGACGGTGCGACGCCCTGCGAGGCGTCTCGCGGGCGTAGTTTAATGGTAGAACATGAGCTTCCCAAGCTCAGAGCGCGAGTTCGATTCTCGTCGCCCGCTCCAGGCGTAAGGCCCAGGTCAGCGACCTGGGCCTTGTTCGTTGTCTAGACCGCGTCAGGCATCTTGCACCAGATCCGCACCAGAAGGGTCGTCGCGGCGGGCGTCCGCGACCTTCTTGCGGTCCGCCCGCACGCGGGCGTCGATCCCATCGGCCACCTCACGCTGCCGCTCGACCTCCGAATGCTGGTAGATCATCGCCGCCCGCTCGGACGACTGCCCCGCACGCACCATCGTGTCCTTGAGAGTGGCGCCCGACTGTGTCGAGAGCGTGTGCCCGTGTGCCGGAGTCATAGAAACGGAAGTCGCCCGGCAAGCCGATCTTCACCCGAGCCGTGCGCCACTTCCGCCCGAACGTCGAGCGCCGGAAGGGAGCGCCCCGTCCGCCGACGAAGAGCAGCCCGTTCGGCTCCTTCTCCGCGAACCATCGCAGCTGCCGTTCGACGTCCTTCCGCATGAACTCCGGCAGAACGATGAGGCGTTTGCCCGCCTCCGACTTGGTGTCACCGACGACCCTTCGCCCGGTGCACAACTCTGGTGCGGCACGGCGGACCCACACGCCCAAGGGCTCCAAGCCGACATCCGGCCGACGAAGCTCGGCTTGCTCCTCCGGACGAGCCGGACCATAGGCTCCGAGGTAGACCATCAGCCGCCAAGGCCGGTCCGGCGGATCGGCGGATCGGCGCGATCGACCACAACGCGCGCCCGCAGCCGACGTCGCCCCGGACCCACCAGGGTGGTGCGTCGGCTGCAGGCCGTCCCGGCTGGTCGCGCGGTTCCCCGCGCCGGGGCACCGGAAAGGGCTGCGCCGACATGCGGGATCGACGGGGCCGGGGGAGGCTGAGCCTGTTCCTATGCAGGAGGTGTTCCATGCTGAGGCGCAGACACTCCACCTCGACCGCCGTCGCCACCGTCGCCGTGCTGGCGCTGCCGTTGTTCACCGGAGCCGGGACGGCGCATGCCGCCGAGTCGAGAACCGGCAGGCATCATCCCACCAAGGGGCAGATCAAGGCCCTGTTCGACCGCTGGAACGCGGCTCTGGCCAGCGGCAATGCGAACCGTGTCGCGAGCCTGTACGCCCCGGACGCTGTGCTACTGCCGACCGTCTCCTCCGAGATCCGCACCACGCGGGCGGCACGGGTCGACTACTTCAAGCACTTCCTGGAGAGCAAGCCGGTCGGCCGCATCCAGGAGCGCCACATCAAGATCCTGAGCCGCAACGATGCTGTGGACAGCGGGCTTTACGAGTTCACGCTGACCAACAAGGACGGCAGCACGTCCAAGGTCGACGCGCGCTACACCTTCGTGTACGAACGGTGCAGGGGCAAGTGGCTCATCGTCAACCACCATTCATCGGCGGTGCCGACGGGGTGAGTTCGCGCTCGGCGTCGATGCCGGGCCGCGCGGGGCGCCTGCGGGGCCTCGCCGATGAGCAGCCGGACGTTCGACGGATCGCCCCGTGATTCCCAAGCTCAGAGCGCGAGTTCGATTCTCATCGCCTGCTCCAGGGAGAAGGCCCGGGTCAGTAACCTGGGCCTTGTTTATTATCTAGACCAGCTGAGGCGCCGTGCCATTCGCGAGCCATAAGGGTCGCCCCGCGGGCCAAGGTTGAGGGGAAGTTGAGGGGAGGGGCCAACGGTGTCGTTGTGCGCATGCGGTGCGGAAATCGCTGATCACTTCGCCTTCTGCCCGCATTGCGGCATTGAACTGCGATGGTCCGCTGAGACCCGCGGCAGCGCGGCTTCGTCGGCTCGTTGATCCGCAGCAATGCCGCCGAGCCGCCCGACGAACGCGCAGCCGGTGCCCTTTTGATAAACCTCGCGGAGGAATGACCCCGGAGCGGGAAAGCTCCGGCTGATGGACTCATGTCTCATCCGCGTGGGACGCCGGCCTCCGCGCCCTGGGCCTGCTCGTACGCCTGGAAGCCGTCCTCGACGCCCAGGAAGATCTCGCCGAAGGTGAGGTAGCCCTCGCTGATGACGGGAGTGTCGCGCAGGGCCTCGATCAAGAAGTAGTACGCGCCCGGATCCTCGGTCTCCAGCACGGCGAAGTCCGAGCAACGGCCGTTGAACGCCTCCGCATCGAAGAAGCGCGCCCCCACCCGGTCCGCGTAGGCGGCAAAGACCGGCTCCAGATGCGCCGCACGCATCGCGTTGCGCTCCTCGCGGGAGAGCGCCAGCCACCGCGGAGTGACCGTGTAGGTCAGAACGATGCCGTACTTCATGAGACTCCTCGAGGTTGTTAACACCGTTAACTTTAGAGGAAAGCTAAAGTGATAGGCGTTAACTTTGTCAAGGGAAGGCGGGTTGAAACCCCCATGTCCAGCACTGCCGGGGCCCGTACCGGCCGCCGTCACCGGGTGCGCGAGGAGGCGCTGGCGGAGATCCTGCGCACCGGCCGGCGGCTGCTGGTCGAGGAAGGGCCCGGTGCTGTCACCCTGCGGGCCATCGCCCGCGAGATGGGCATGACCGCACCCGGCCTGTACCGGTACTACTCCGGCCACCGCGACCTGATCCAGGCGCTGGCCTCGTCCCTCTACGACGAGCTGGCCGCCGCGCTGGCCGCCGCCCGCGACCGTCACCCGGCCGCCGAGCCCGGGCGGCAGCTGCGGGAGGTGTGCCGCGAACTGCGCTGCTGGGCGCTCACCCACCCCCGCGAGTTCGGGCTGCTGTTCGCCAAGCCGGTCACGGACGCCGACACCTCGCCGGGGACCGTCGCGCACGACTCGGGCTGGCGCTTCGGCGGCGTCATCCTCGACCTCATGGTCCGGATGTGGCGCGGAGGAACGATCCGCCCGTCCGCCGACCTCGACCCCGCGTGGACGGCGCAGCTGGAGGAGGTGCGCGAACACCTCTCCGGCGAACCGGTACCGCTGGAGGTCATCTACGTGTTCGTCGCCTGCTGGGCCCGCCTGTACGGAACGGTCGCCGTGGAGGTCTTTGGACACCTCGACTTCGCTCTCACCGACCCCGAACCACTCTTCGAACACACCCTCGACGACATCCTGACCACCCTGGGCGACACTGCCGGCTGACCGGTGAGTCCGAGAAGCTCAGCCCGGAGCGCGGCTCCCCGAGTGTTCCCCGCGCGAAGGGGAGTCGGGCCGCCCGCCCATTGCGGAGCCGAGCGCCATCAGCACGGCGCCGATGGCCAGTACGAGGACCGGCAGCGGCGGCAGCATCGAGTCCCAGGTACGGTCGCCGCCGAGGTGGTAGGTCAGGGTGACCAGGGCGACGCCGAGCGAAGTGCCCAGCGATCTGGTCATGTTGACCATTCCTCCACCGGTACCGGAGTGCTCCTTGGGCACGGACCCCATGACCATCTCGTTGTTGGACGGGGTGAAAAGGCCCAGTCCAAGACCGAGTACGCCGAGCCAGGCGACGAGCCACGGGTCCCGGGGGGCGGCGAAGGCCAGTCCGGCCAGGGCCCCCAGGGTCAGCAGGGCCCCCGCCAAACACCGGCGGCGACTCGGCCACGAGGCCGGCAGCACCGCCTCCTGCGCATTGGCGGCAAGCGCGAATCCGGCCGCCAGCGAGCTGAGCAGCAGGCCCACCCGCAACTCGTCCGCGCCGGTGTGTCTGACGAGCGCCAGCGGCACCAGCACCAACGGCCCGAACAGCACCAGATACCCGGCAAGTGCCCCGAGCAGCCCCCAGGAGATCCGCCGGTCGCGCAGCAGCCGCACCGACACCAGCGGCGCGGGGGCGCGGCTCTCACGCCGTACAAAACCCCGCCACAGGGCCGCGGAGACGACGATCAGCACGGCGCCCGCCCAGCCCGGCACCGGGAGTCCGGAGAAGACGGACACCCCGCCCAGCAGGGTGGCCACCCCTGACACCAGCCAGACCATGCCGGGCAGGTCGAACCGCATGCCGGTGGCTCGCCGACCCGTGGGCGGCAGCAGATAGCGGCCCATGACCATGGCGGCGATACCGACCGGCACATTGATCCAGAACACCCACCGCCAGCCCACCGTGGCCACCAGGACACCGCCCAGCGTCGGCCCGACGGCCAGGCCGAGTGCCTGGCCGGCCGCCTGGAAGCCGAGCGCACTGCGCAGTTTCTCCCGCGGGGCGGCGACGGTGACCAGGGCGACGCTGTTCGCCGCCGTCATCGCCGCGCCCAGCGCCTGCACCACGCGAAAGCACACCAGTGCGGCCAGGCTCGGCGCTAGGGAGCAGGCCGCGGACGAGACGGTGAAGAGAGCGAAACCGCGGAGATAGACCAGCTTGCGGCCGAGCAGATCGGACACATGGCCGACAGTGACCAGCAAGGCGGTCATCACCAGGAGATAGGCCAGCGAAACCCACTGCACCGTGGCGAGCGGAGCGCCGAATTCCCGCTCCAGACTGGGATAGATGATCGTGACGATGCTCGAGTCCAGCTGGCCCATGAAGGCGCCGAAGCAGACGGTCAGCACCACCAGCTGCCATGCGTACGCCGACTCGCGCACCCAACGCGGCCGGCCGCGCTCCCTCAGCAGCCGCTCCCTCAGCCCACCACCCTGATCCGTCATACGGACCACCGTGCACACCGCGCCCGCCACACCTCGCGGCGGCACGCAGTACACACCCCTCATCCCCCGGACAGCCCATCGGCGGGCTCCGCTCCCGACCTGGCCGAGCAGACCCGGCTGAGCGCGGCCCTCTCACTTCACGCTCACTTCACGGTGACCGTGCCGTGCATAAACGGGTGGAACGTGCATATGTAGGAGAACGTGCCGGCCGACTTAAAGGTGTAGCTATAGCTGGCACCCTGGTTCAGGGTCGGCGAATTCAGCGGGCCACCAACCACATTGTGCGCGGCCGAATCGCTGTTGGTCCAGGTCACCGTGGTGCCGCGATTGACGGTCAGCGACGCGGGCGAGAAGGCGAAGCCGGCGATGGACACCTTGTTCGCGGCAGCGGGTGCGGCAGGAGCATTGGCCGTGGAGGGCTGGGTCGGTGCGGCCATGTACATGGAAGAGCCCATATACGAGGAGCCCATATACGAGGAGCGCATGTACATGGAGGATGCGGCATAAGGCGCCCGGTGAGCATGGTGTCCGCCCGAACCGCAGTCGCTCCAAGCGCCGAGCGTCGCCACGCCCAACACAACGGTGGCGCCTGCCAGCACCTTGGTGATGCGGCGGCGGCGCCAGTTGCTTGCTGTATCCATGCTTGTTCTGGAATTCATGACCCCGGACCTCCAATCATTCCGCCGGTCCGGTGTGCGACCGGCTGGCTGCAGGTCACACACCCAGGGGGATTACCAATCTACTCCTGCGGATCTCCCGACTGAAGACGCGGCGAATCACTATCGGTTGCCCACCTACACCTTTGTGGAACAGCGAATGTTGATGGTTCGACAAGGAGAATTCCGCGGCATGAAGAAACAGCGGTGCGCGATAATCGAGCGGAATTCTCGAGCAGTTGTCGGCAGGGCGCTCCGGTGCGGCGCAGCGCGACCCATCGGACACCCCCTAAGGTGCGGCGATCAGTGTGCTGAGGCGCGGGGCGAGCCACGGTCGGCGGCCGCCAGCTCGCATCCGGCCCTGGGCGATCGCCTTCCAGATCGGGGTGCGGCGGAAGGAGACCAGCAGGAACGCGGTCGGTGCCGCCGTTATCCGGCAGTCGTAGGCACCTGGCGGTGCGTCGCGGGTCACCGTGGCCGTCCCGTCGTCGACGACGACGGCCAGGCGCGGGCCGCCCTTGACGGCAAGGTCGAAGGCGATGGAGACGCCCTTCGCCTTTGCCTGGTCCAGGGCGAGCGGCATCATCGTCGGCATCGACTGGCCGAGTACCAGACGGGCCTCGTCCGGTCCGATCGTCCAGGAGAGCCGGGCGCCACGGGCGATGTCGAGGCCGTGCAGCAGGCTTTCGCTGAGCATCAGCCCGGTGGCCGTCGCCAGGGTCAGCACAACTTCCGGTCCATACCAGGGGGTTGGGACGGGAGTGTCCGGAGCGAGGTCTTCGGTGGCGCGCAGGAAGGTTTCGCCCCGCTCGGCGACCAGGTCGCCCAGGCGGGTGCGCTCGTCCTCGCCGAGGAGGCCGATGGACTTGGCGTTCACGGCCGTGAGCCGCTCCTTGAACGAGCCGTCGCCGGGCGGCAGGACGCTGTCCCAGTCCGTGAACTCCTGGGTGAAGGCGGAGCCGTATGCCAGGTACGCGGCGCAGAGGTGCGCCCCGACATCGCCCACCGTCCACACCGGGACGCCGGAGGGCACTTCCATATCCCGTACCTCGCCCAGCAATCGGACCAGGCGCGCGATCACCGTCCTCAGCGCGGCGCGGGTCTTCCGGTGCTCGGCGACGGGGTCGAAGCGGTCGACGGTGCCCATGGCGCACCCCTCTGACGGCGGACGAGCCCGCAGGCTACCGCCGGGTTCCCCGGTGCGGTAGGGGTCGCGTCAGGACCGTTCGGGGGGCGGGGTGTCGGCCGGCAGGGTCCACTCGTCGACCAGGCATCGGGCCCGCCCGGCGTCCTCGGCGAAGACCAGCACCTGAAGCCGCCAGGGCGACCGCCGCCGCGAACAGGGAGCGGTGGTGGAACGGATGCCGCAGATGTCCAGGAACCGACGGATCTCCTCGGCGGCCGTGTCGGTGGCGACGCGCGCCACCGGCAGCAGCAGTCCATACGGGCAGGGGCGGCCGCCCCGGGTGAGTCTCACCGGCCGCCTGATCAGCGGCGGGCCTCGGCGACTTGCTCGTGGTGGTGATGGGGATGGCTTTCGGCGATTTCCCGGTGTTCCTCCGCCGTCGGCTTGGGGATCTGGCCCCCCTCGCCGAAGTAGGCCTGGGACAGCCGGACTCGCGCTCTCTCCAGCAGGCCGATCTTGCGCGGGATGCCGTTCTCGTCGACCTCCGCCCGGAGTTCACGGGGTCTGGGCTGCTCATGCCCGGTGAGGGAGTAGAGGTCCGCCTGGGCCAGCGGCTCATGGATCTCCATGAACTCGCCGTGCGGAACCCGCACGATGATGCCGGACTCCCGGCCGTGCAACACCTTCTCCCGGTCACGGCGTTGCAGGCCCAGGCAGATCCGCTTGGTGGCGACGAAGACCAGGACGGGCAGTACGAAGAAGCCGATCCTGACCACCCAGGTGATCGCGTTGAGCGACACATGGAATTTGATCGCGAACAGGTCGTTGCCGCCGCCCACCAGCAGCAGCACATACTCGGCGACCCAGGCCGCGCCAAAGGCGGTGCGCGACGGATTGTTGCGGGGCCGCTCGGTGATGTGGTGTTCGCGTTTGTCCCCGGTGAGCCAGGCCTCGAAGAACGGATAGCACCACAGGACGAGCAGCACCATGGGGAACACCAACACCGGGATGAGCACCCCGAGTTCCAGGGTGTGCCCCCAGAAATTGAGCTCCCAGCCCGGCATGACACGGACCAGGCCCTCGGAATAGCCCATGTACCAGTCGGGCTGGGCGTCGGTGGTCGCCAGGTCCGGGCGGTAAGGTCCGTACCCCCAGATGGGGTTGACCTGGGCGATCGCGGACATGACCGACACCACACCGGTGACCAGGAAGAAGAATCCGCCGGCCTTGGCCATATAGACCGGCAACAGGGGCATCCCCACCACATTGTTGTTGTTCCGGCCCGGCCCCACGCCCTGGGTGTGCTTGTGGTAGAAGACCAGGATCAGATGGGCCACCAGCAGCCCCGCCATGATGCCGGGGATCAGCAGGACATGGACGGTGAAGAGTCGTGGCACCCAGATGTGGCCGGGGTATTCGCCGCCGAAGATGAACATCACCAGATAGGTGCCGACGATCGGCAGCGACAGCACCGCGCCTTCCATGAAGCGCATGCCCGTGCCGGACAACAGGTCGTCGGGGAGCGAGTAGCCCATGAAGCCGTCGAACATGCCGAGGAACAACAGCCCGGCGCCGAAGAGCCAGTTGAGCTCCCGGGGCTTGCGGAACGCTCCGGTGAAGAAGACCCGCATCATATGCACCAGCATCGCCACGATGAAGACCAGCGCCGCCCAGTGGTGCAGCTGGCGGAGCAGCAGACCCCCGCGGATGTCGAAGCTGATGTCCATCGTCGACCTGAACGCCTCCGACATGGCGATGCCGTTCAGCGGTGTGTAACGGCCGTGGTAGACGACCTCGTTCATGCTGGGCTTGAAGAACAGCGTCAGGTAAACACCGGTCAGAATGATGAGGATGAAGGAATAGAGAGCAACCTCCCCCAGCATGAAGGACCAGTGGTCGGGAAAGATCTTCCGCATGTTCGCCTTGGCGAGCGAAAACAGCCCGACGCGGCCGTCGGCCCAGGTGGCGATCCTCTCGCCCACGGGCGCCTGAGCGGTGGAGGCCGACCCGGCCGCAGATTCTTTCGACATATTGCCCCGGCTACTCGTTGTGTGGATGTGTGGCGGTCCGGGCGGCGCTTCAGGCGATGACACTCGCGTAAGAATGTTCGGATTCGCCCGGTCTTCAACGGGAATCTCCACGCTTGTCCAGTGACATCTTTCACATGTTCGTCAAGGAACGCGGTATTTGCCGGGGAGTGTCGTCGTCCCCCTCCCCGGCACTGGGTTCGCACGAGTTCACGGCCGTACCCTCTGCCTGGTGAACAGCAGCACCTTCTCCTGTCCCGACGCGGATGGATTTCCGGAGCTGGGCCACCGCACTCCGCTGCACCGCCGCGGCGCCTTCTACCGCACCGTCGGCGTGCTCTTCACCCTCCTCGGCTGCGCGCTGCTGGCCGGCGGCCTCTGGCTGTGCACCGCCCTGCCCGGCGCGATGTCCGACGCCGAGGACTACCGTGCGGCCACCCCGTGCGCCCCGGACAGCAGGCCCGGCCCGGCCGAGGACTGCCTCCGGCAGTACCCGGCCACCGTGGCCGAGGTGCACCTCGGCGCCCGGAACGACCCCGGCTATGTCGCCTTCTCGCACAGCGCCCTGCGGCTGGGCAGGGTGGAGTACCGCGGCGAGGACGACGACGCGGCCGCGCACTGGCGGCCGGGCGACCATGCCACCATCTCGGTGTGGCGGGACCGGGTGGTCGCCATGACCGTGGGCGACCACCGCCTCGGGGTCACCGACGTGGACCACGGCGAACTCTTCTTCGCCACGGGCGCGCTGCTGGGCCTGACGTTCGGCGGCGCCCTTCTGTACTGCGGGGTGCTCCGGCTGGGCCGCACCACCGGTCTCGGCTGCACCGCCAACCCCAAGGCCGATGTCCTGCACCCCGTGGTGCTCACGGCGGGCTGCTGGATCCTGCTGACCCTGCTGGTGACCAGCGTCCTCGGCCTGCCGGTCCAGGCCGGTGTGCCGTTCTGGCTGACCGGCCTGGCCTTCACCGCACGAGCGGCGGGCCGCGCGGTCTACCGTCACCGGCTGGGCGCCCGCCCGGGCCGGGACCCCGCCGTTTTCTCCCCCCGGCTCGACCGGCTCTTCGGGGCCGAGGGCATCCTGCTCCCCTGGCAACGCCATGGCGGCCGGACGGAGTCCGCCGCGCTCGCCCGGGGCGAACGGGTCGAATTCGCCGGCCTGCTACCGGGCGACGCCCGCTACTCGCCCGCGCACTCCCCGGTGAACACCCTGGCCCTGGAGAACGGCTCCCTGTACGCCGCCCCCTCCACCGGGATGGGCAAGCTGGCCCGGCGGATCCCGCTGGAGGAGTACCGGCTGTCGGACGTCCGGCTGCTGCACCTGACCCCCACCGACCGCTGGGGCAAACGCGCCTACGCCCGCAATCTGCAGCTGGCCCAACTCGCCCGCGGCGACGAGCGCCTGTCGATCGTCACCGATCCGCACCACCTGAGGCGCATCCTGGAGCTGCTCCCCGAGCGGCCCGCACCGGCCCCGGCTGTCTGACGGCCTCGGCTACCTGACTGCCCCGGCTACCTGACGGCCCCCGCTACCTGAACTCGGCGAGCCGCGGCCGCAGTCCCAGCACGATCAGCGCGGCCGCCGCCAGCAGCGCGCCCCCGGCGGCCGGGAGCAGCACAGAGATATCGTCCCGCCCCTCCCGCGCCTTCTGGGTGAAGACGGCCGCGTTGATGTCGATGTCCTTGCCCAGCGCGGCCATCCACGCCTCGAAGTGCGCATTGGATTTGCCCGGGTCCCAGCTGATCCCGAACTCGGTGGCCTCCCGCAGCCGCCCCGCCGCGACCAGGGAGCGGATCTTCCGGTCGTCGCGCTGGTAGACGGAGTACGTCTCGACCGTGCGCTCGGCGGCCGCGCGTTCCCCGGCGAAGGTGATGTTGTCCATCTCGCGCCGGAACTCGCCGGTGAAGCGCAGGTCGTCATGGCGGGCCCGGTAGGCCTGCCAGGTGCTGTCCAGCCCGTCCGCATAGCCGGCCAGGGTGGCCCCCCGGACGCCGTAGAGCTGCTGGGACTTCTCGAAGTAGGAGCGCTGGTAGTCCTCGCGGCGCCCGGCGTCCAGCAGGTAGCGGCTCTCGTCCGCGTTGAGGTCATAGCCGATGGCCCGGGCCCGGGAGAGCGCGACCACGGAGTCGAAGGAGTCGTGCCGGGCCACCCGCAGCTGGCCGGACGCCCGGTCGAACAGCGAACAGCCGAGGACGACCGCGGCGATGGCGCACACGGTGGCGGCGGCCAGCGCCGGGTTGACCACTCGCCGGAAGCTGCGGGTGAGGTACCACTGCAGCACCCCCAGCCCGGCCAGCAGCAGGACGCCCAGTGCCACCGCGGTGGCCAGCTGCGCGGTGAGCCGGGACTGTGCGGCGTCGTGCTCGGCCAGGAAGGCGGAGTCGGTGGTGTCCACCAGGGTCCGCGCATGCGGCAGGAGCTCCCGCCGGAGCAGGTCGGTGGCGGTCCGGTAGTTGGCGATCGCGGCGCTCTTGCCGTCGGGGCGCCGGTCGTCCTCCCGGGCCTGGCCGATCACCTCCTGGTAGCGGGCGAAGCCGTCGGTGAGGTTCTCCACGGTGTGCTCGGCGGCGCGGTCCCCGTCGACGGCCACGGCGAGGGCGCGCAGCTGATGGCCGGCGGTGCGCCGGGCCTCGTCGTAGACCCGGACGGCCTTGTCGTAGGAGACGGCATTGCGGTCCTGGCCGCCCGAACCGCTGGACAACAGGATGTTGGCGGCCTGGGCGTCCATGTCGTTGAGGGCCAGGTTGAGGTCCGCGGCGCTGCGGGTGCGTGGCGCGTCGCTGTCGGTCACCGTGGACCAGGTGCCGGAGAGCGCCGTCCCGGACACCACCAGCAGCACGCCGAGGGCACCGGCCACCAGCAGGTTCACGGTGCGCAGCAGCCGCAGCCGGGCCGGTACCGTCGCCGTCCGGCGCCGGCCCGCCTCGGCCGCGGCCCGGCGTATTCGCCGTGCCGGGTGCTCCGGCCGCGGCGGGCCGCCGGGGGAGCGGCTGCCCGGGCGCGGCCGTGGTACGGCCGGGGCGTGCGGTGTGGTGGCGGTGTCCGGACCGACCGCCTTCGGTTTCTGTGCCGTACCGGCGGTGCTGGTCACGCGCCCTCCCCGTCACGCCGCGGAGGGCCGTACGTCCCCCGTGCGAAGGCAGTCTGCGGCTGCTGGGGTGGCCGGATAACCTGCGTTGACGCGTCCCTGACGCCACTTCACCTTGCTCTTAACGCGCCGTTGACATCCCGTCAGTGGCCCGGCCAGCCCTGCAGGTGGCGGTGGACGGTCACCTCAGCGCGGGCGTTCTTGAGCACCGTGGTGACCTGGGCGGCGAGGGCGTCGGCCTGCTTCTTCAGTTCCGCGGCCGGGAGCGTGGAGCGGCCGAGGGCGTCCAGTCGGCGGTGGATGTCGGCGAGCCGGCGCCGGGTGGCGCGGTCCAGGCGGGTGGGCTCGGGGGTGGCGACGATGAACTGGTAGGCGCCGGCCAGGGTTTGGCAGCCGGTGCAGTGGTCATTGACGGCCCGGCCGTCGTTCACGGCATTGAGGTGGAAGTGTTCGCCCGCCAGGGTGACGATCTGGAAGGAGAGGGCCACCGACCGGCAGGCGTCGTCCGCCGTACAGCCCACGCCGGTGGCCAGGGCCTGGTTGCGGACGCTCGCCGCGCCGACCTTGCCCAGCTGGTGGATGTCAAAGCCGTCCCGGAACTGGCTGTGCCGCCCGTGGTTCGCCGTGGTCCGCACGCTGTCGCGGGCCTGCAGGACGGCCTCGGCGGCCTGGGCGGGCATGGCGGTGGCGGCGGTGGCGACTCCGGCCGCGAGCAGGCCGAGGCGCAGCGTATAGCGGTGGATGGTGCTCATGGGATCCTCCGGGTTCAGTGGTGTACGGGCGGCGGCGGGGCCGCCGGGGTGGTGGCGACCGGCGGGTGCGGCGTTGCCGGGGCGCCGGCGGTGGGCTTGGGCGCCGGGGCGGTCGCCGGGGCCGACGGGTGCGGGACGCTCGTGGGTACCGGCGCCGGGGGCGGGGTGCGCGAGGGCGCCGGCTTCGGTGCGGGCACGGTGTGGGTGGCGGTGGGGCTGGGTGGCGCGGTGGGCCGCGGGACGTCGGTGCCGGTCCGGACCGGGGCGGCGGCGGGCGGCGGGGTGGGCGGGAGCAGCGGGACGGGCACGGCCGTGG
This sequence comes from Streptomyces xingningensis, assembly GCF_054957865.1. Lineage (NCBI taxonomy): Bacteria > Bacillati > Actinomycetota > Actinomycetes > Kitasatosporales > Streptomycetaceae > Streptomyces > Streptomyces xingningensis. The sequence continues at coordinate 1,836 of NZ_JBDJPF010000100.1, read as the reverse complement.
GCGGGTGCCAGGGCAGCGGTGCCCGGCCGTCCGGCCGTCCGGCCGGTACGGGCCGCGGGTCCGCGAGGTGCCCGCGGCCGGGGGCACGGCCGAGGGGCGAGGGGGGTGCGGTGGGCACATGGGGCTGGAGGATGGGGGCGATCGGCGGGGCGGGGGGCAGCGGCTTGGGGGTGACCCCGCTGAACCAGGCGAAGCCCAGCCCGGTGGCCGCGCCCGCCACGGTCAGTGCGAGGCAGGTCCGCAGCAGGGGGCGGCCGGCGGTGGCCCGCAGGGCGTTGCGGGCAAGCCGTCCGGTGAGCCGGATGGACAGATAGGTCATGCCGACCAGCGGGCAGATGAGCATCAGGCTGCCCAGCACCCCGGCCAGCCCGCCGGCGAGCTGGCCGTCGGCGAACGCCTGGCAGGTGCCGGTGAGTTGCTGGCTGAGGGAGCGTACCCCGGTGTCGATCAGGCGGGGCAGGTTCCACAGTGCGTAGCAGAGGTCGGCGATCAGCAGCGGGACCATGGTCAGCACCCAGGTGGTGACGATGGCCCGGGTGGAGCGCTTGAGGTCGGCGACGGCCGGTTCCGGCGGGCGGCCCGGGATCATGCTCAGCAGAATCGGCTTGATCTTGCCGTAGAGGTCCGGGACCCCGGCGAGGTCGCCGAGGATGAAGTAGCCGTCCAGTCGGACGGCGGGCATCAGCTGCTCCAGCACCTCGAAGTGCCCCAGATAGACGGCGCTGAGCAGGAACGGCTGTCCGGTGAGGAAGTAGGCACCGGTCAGGCCGAGCATGAAGAGGACGTTGAAGTAGACGCCGCCGAGGTCGGTGCGGATCCGCCCGGCCCGGCCGAGCCGGTAGACGTCGGTGACGTCGGTGTACATGGACGGCCAGATCAGGAACAGCCCGCAGCCGATGCAGCCGGGGCGCGCCCCGCCGTACCGGCAGGCCGAGGCGTGGCCGAACTCGTGGAAGACCAGGGATGCCACGGTGAGGCCGAACACCGCGAGCAGCAGCAGGGGTTGCTCGAGCACCTTGAGCACGGGTGTCATGGCGCCGTGGAAGCCGAACAGCCAGGTGTCCATGGCGAGGGCGGCGAGCAGTGCCAGTGCCACCACCGGCGGCCGGTGCAGCCAGGCCAGCGTGCTGGCGATGTTGGCGGTCCGCCGCTCGTTGAAGACGACCCGGTGGCCCTTGAGGCTGAGCAGCAAGTCCGAGCGGGGTCCGTCGACTTGGTCGTCCTCCCGGCCGTCGGGCACGGTGAGGCCGAGCGGGCCGAGCTTGTGCTCCAGCAGGTAGGCGATGTTCTCGGGGCTGACCTCCCGCCCGTATTCGGCGCTGACCAGGCGGGCGACGGCGGGGGTGTCGCGCACCCCGTCGATGGCCGAGGCGACCAGGTGGAGCAGCAGGGAGAGCTGCACCACCTGGCCGTCACCGCGCCGGGCGAGGTACTTGGGCACGGTGGAGCCGGAGCCCTGGTATTCGCCGTGCAGCTGCAGCCCGGCGGCGAGCCGGGGAACGGGTGCGGCGGGCGGCGGCTGTGGTGACGCGGCCGGTGTTCCGGCGGCTTCCCCCGTCTCGTACGCCCGAAGGCCCGCGTACGGGAAGCCGCCGGGCCCCGGCACCGGGGCGTCGGCGACCCCTGTCATGACGTCCGACGATCCGGTGCGGGCCTGGATCAGCGTGGTGTCGCCGGTGTGATGGCGGCCGCGGCCGGCCTCGTGGTCTCCGACCACCGTCATCCGTTCCTCCCCCTCGGCGAGCACTCGGCACTTCAGGCGGGTCCCCCCCTGTCGGGGGGGGGGGGGGGGGGCGCGCCCCCCCCGCGCCCCCCCCCCCCCCCGCGCTCGGCCTG
>NZ_JBDJPF010000099.1:0-15237 GCF_054957865.1 Streptomyces xingningensis | reverse complement strand
GCCCCCGCGGCGCGTGTGCCCCCCCGGGGGGGGGGGGGCCGCCGCCCGGCGGGGGGGGGGGCCGGGGCCCGGGGGGGGCGCGCCCCCCCCCCCCGGGGGGGGGGCCCCCGGGGGGCCCCCCGCCACCGGCTCGGCCGACGCTACTTCTTGCGGCGGCGCCCACCGCCGCCGTTCTTCTGGGCCTTGCGGCGCTCCGCCCGGGTCATGCCGTCCGCCGCGGCAACCGCGGCGGATTCCTCGCTGGCGAAGTCGCCCTCCACGACGCCGCCTTCGCCGTCCACGGTGGGCGCGGAGAAGTGCAGCTGGCCGTGGCGCTGCGGGGCGTCCAGGCCCTTGGCGCGGATCTCCGGCCGGGCGGCCGGAACCGTGTCCTGGACCTTCTCCGCCGACGGGGCCGCCTCGGCATCCTGCACCGGCACCTCTTCGAGCTGCTGGTCGACCTGGACCTCCAGGTTGAACAGGTAGCCGACCGACTCCTCCTTGATGCCCTCCATCATGGCCTGGAACATGTCGAAGCCCTCGCGCTGGTACTCGACCAGCGGATCCTTCTGGGCCATCGCGCGCAGGCCGATGCCCTCCTGGAGGTAGTCCATCTCATAGAGGTGCTCGCGCCACTTGCGGTCCAGGACCGACAGCACGACCCGGCGCTCCAGCTCGCGCATGATGTCGGAGCCCAACTGCTCCTCGCGGGCCGCGTACTGCTCGTGGATGTCGTCCTTGACGGACTCGGCGATGAACTCGGCGGTGATGCCCGCGCGGTCACCGGCCGCCTCCTCCAGCTCCTCGATGGTGACCTTCACCGGGTAGAGCTGCTTGAACGCGCTCCACAGCCGCTCGAGATCCCACTCCTCCGCGAAGCCCTCGACGGTCTCCTGGCCGATGTAGTCGTCGATGGTGTCGTCCATGAAGTGCTGGATCTGCTCCTGCAGGTCCTCGCCCTCCAGGACGCGGCGGCGCTCGCCGTAGATGACCTCGCGCTGGCGGTTGAGGACCTCGTCGTACTTCAGGACGTTCTTGCGGGTCTCGAAGTTCTGCTGCTCGACCTGCGACTGGGCGGAGGCGATGGCCCGGGTGACCATCTTGTTCTCGATCGGAACGTCGTCGGGCACATTGGCCATGGCCATCACGCGTTCGACCATCTGGGCCTTGAACAGGCGCATAAGGTCGTCGCCCAGCGAGAGGTAGAAGCGGGACTCGCCCGGGTCGCCCTGCCGGCCGGAGCGGCCGCGCAGCTGGTTGTCGATGCGCCGCGACTCATGGCGCTCGGTGCCCAGCACATAGAGCCCGCCGAGCTCCTTGACCTCCTCGAACTCGGCCTTGACCGCGGCCTCGGCCTTCTCCAGGGCGGCGGGCAGCCCGGCCGCCCACTCCTCGACGTGCTCGACCGGGTCCAGGCCGCGCTGGCGCAGCTCCGCCTCGGCGAGGTCGTCGGGGTTGCCGCCGAGCTTGATGTCCGTACCGCGGCCGGCCATGTTGGTGGCGACGGTGACGGCGCCCTTGCGGCCGGCCTGGGCGACGATCGTCGCCTCGCGCTCGTGCTGCTTGGCGTTGAGCACCTCGTGCGGGATGCCGCGCTTGGCCAGCTGCTGCGAGAGGTACTCCGACTTCTCGACGGACGTGGTGCCGACCAGGATCGGCTGGCCCTTCTCGTGCTTCTCGGCGATGTCCTCGACGACCGCGTCGAACTTGGCGACCTCGGTGCGGTAGATGAGGTCGGACTGGTCCAGGCGGACCATCGGCCGGTTCGTCGGGATCGGCACCACACCGAGCTTGTAGATCTGGTGGAACTCGGCCGCCTCGGTCATCGCCGTACCGGTCATGCCGGAGAGCTTGTCGTAGAGGCGGAAGAAGTTCTGGAGGGTGATCGTGGCGAGGGTCTGGTTCTCGTCCTTGATGTCCACCCCTTCCTTCGCCTCGATCGCCTGGTGCATGCCCTCGTTGTAGCGGCGGCCGGCCAGGATGCGGCCGGTGTGCTCGTCGACGATCATGACTTCGCCGTCCATGACGACGTAGTCCTTGTCCTTCTTGAAGAGTTCCTTCGCCTTGATGGCGTTGTTGAGGTATCCGACGAGCGGGGTGTTGACCGACTCGTAGAGGTTGTCGATGCCCAGCCAGTCCTCGACCTTGCTGACACCGGCCTCGTGGATGCCGACGGTGCGCTTCTTCTCGTCGACCTCGTAGTCGCCGGTCTCCTCGATGCCCTTCTGCGGCTCGGCCGGCTCACCCTTGGTGAGCCGGGTGACCAGCTTGGCGAAGTCGCCGTACCACTTGGTGGCCTGGTCGGCCGGGCCGGAGATGATCAGCGGCGTACGGGCCTCGTCGACCAGGATCGAGTCGACCTCGTCGACCACCGCGAAGTTGTGGCCGCGCTGCACCAACTCGTCCTGCGACCAGGCCATGTTGTCGCGCAGGTAGTCGAAGCCGAACTCGTTGTTCGTGCCGTAGGTGATGTCGCAGCCGTACTGCTCGCGGCGCTGGGCCGGGGTCATGTTGGCGAGGATGCAGCCGACCGACAGGCCGAGGAATTTGTGCACCCGGCCCATCATCTCGGAGTCGCGCTCCGCGAGGTAGTCGTTGACCGTGATCAGGTGCACGCCCTTGCCGGACAGCGCGTTCAGATATGCGGGGAGGGTGCCGACCAGGGTCTTGCCCTCGCCGGTCTTCATCTCCGCCACATACCCCAGGTGCAGCGCGGCGCCACCCATCAGCTGGACGTCGTAGTGGCGCTGGCCGAGCACCCGCTTGGCGGCCTCGCGGACGGTCGCGAAGGCCTCCGGCAGCAGGTCGTCCAGGCTCTCGCCGTCGGCGTAGCGCTGCTTGTACTCGTCGGTCAGGGCGCGCAGCTCGGCGTCGGAGAGGTTGAGAAAGTCCTCTTCGATGGAATTGACCTGGTCCGCGATGCGGTGCAGCTTGCGCAGGATCTTGCCTTCTCCTGCACGCATGATCTTGCCGAAGACGGACACGTAGGCTGACTCCTTGCCGGTCGGGCCTGGCACTGATGTCCCCGCCCCGGGCAGGGGGGAAGGTGCGCGGGCACGACGGGGCAGTCCCCGCCGCAACGGCCATCGTAAGCGAGGACCCCACCACGCCGGGAGGTCCGTCATCCCCGAGGCCGGGTATCACCCGACGGAACAACGGACCCCGCCACCCGGAAGTGCCCGACAGAGGTAATCGGACGGCGCCTTGTTGCCTTTCGCCCACTGTCTCCCGCCCATCCCGGCCCCTGATGCAATATCCATGACATTCATGGCATTTCTGACATTTCCTCCATTTCCGACAGTTCAGGCAAGCAACGGCCCCGTGGTCGCACCGCGCCGGGGCCGCCGTCCAGACTCCGCCCATGGAACCGATATCCCTCACCACCGAGCACCTGGTGCTGCGCCCCTTCGCCCCCTCCGACGCGGCCGCGGTGCACACCGCCTGCCAGGACCCCGAGATCCCGCGCTACACCCCCGTGCCCTCCCCGTACACCCCCGAGCACGCCCGGGTGTACGTGGCCGAGACCTGCCCGAACGGCTGGCGCGACGACTCCGCGTACACCTTTGGCGTCTTCGGCCGGGAGGACGGGCGGCTGGTGGGGGTGATGGCCCTGGTGCGGCTGGAGCGGCTGCACACCCCCGACCGGCAGGCCGAGCTCGGCTACTGGACCGCCAAGGAGGCGCGCGGCCGCGGCCACACCGTGGAGGCGGCACGCGAGGTGGTCCGCTGGGCCTTCGAGGATCTGGGCGTGGAACGGCTGGAGTGGGTCGCGGTGGCCGGGAACGAGCCGTCCCGCGGGGTCGCCCGCAGGCTCGGCTTCAGGATGGAGGGCACGGCGCGCGCGATGACGATCCAGAGCGGTGTGCGCATGGACGCCTGGCGGGCCGCGCTGCTGCCCTCGGACCTGGGCCTGCCGTCGAAGACCCGGTATGTGCCGCACTCCGGGCAGGGCTGACCTGCGGCCCCGCGGCATTGTCAGTGGCCGGCCCTAGGGTGCTCACATGACAACTGCCGCCATCGCGAAGGGCCGTAGGGCCGATGTCCGCCTCTCCGCCGACGAGGCCAGGCGTCTGGCGCTGCGCGCCCAGGGCCTGCTCGGCACCCCCGACCGGCGGGCGGGGGTGCGGGGGATGCTGCGTCGGCTCGGGGCGGTCCAGCTGGACACCATCTCGGTGCTGGCCCGCTCGCACGAACTGGTGCCGTACGCACGGCTGGGCGCGGTCGGCCGCGCCGGCATCGAGTCCGCCTACTGGACGCCCCGCCCCGCGGGCGAGGCGGCCGAGCCCCCGCACAGCTTCGAGTACTGGTCGCACGCGGCATGCATCCTGCCCATCGAGGAGTGGCCGCTCTTCGCGTTCCGGCGGCGCGCCCGGCGGGCCCGCGGCCACCGCTGGCATGTGATGGCGGACGCCGACCGCTCCTGCGCCGCCGTTCTGGACCGGATCAAGTCCGAGGGCCCCCTGACGGCAACGGAATTGGGCGGCGCCAAGAACGGCGGCCCCTGGTGGGACTGGTCCGAGACGAAGATCGCCGTGGAGTGGCTGCTCGACACGGGCGAGGTCGTCTGCACCGAACGGCGCGGCTGGAAGCGGGTGTACGACCTCGCGGAGCGCGCCGTCCCGGATGCCCTGTTCCATGACGACCTGACGGACTCCGAGTGCATACGGCGCCTGGTCGCCCAGGCGGGTGCGGCGCTGGGGGTGGCGACCCGGGCGGACCTCGCGGACTATCACCGCCTCAAGAGCGATGAGGTGGATGCGGTCATCGAGAGCACCGGGCTGGTGCCGGTCGAGGTGGCGGGCTGGTCCAAGCCCGCCTGGGCCGATCCGGCCGCACTGGCGGCCGATTCCTCGACGAAGGGGCAGCGGCACCGCACCACACTGCTGTCGCCGTTCGACTCACTGATCTGGGACCGGCCGCGCACCGAGCGGATGTTCGGCTTCATCCACCGGCTGGAGGCGTATGTGCCCAAGGCGAAGCGGGTGCACGGGTATTTCGCGATGCCGCTGCTGACCGGCGGGCGGCTGGCCGGCCGGGTGGATCCGGCCCGGGAGGGCAGCACGCTGATCGCCCGGCAGGTATCGCTGGACGGCGCCAGGTCCGTGACCCCCATGGCACGGGCGCTGCGGGAAGCGGCGGAGTGGGTGGGCTGCGACTCGGTGCGGATCGAGCGCTGCGACGATGCGAAGCTGGCGGCCGCACTGGTCGATGCCCTCGGCTGACTTCAGCGAATCCCCAAGCTGCATTGGCCGGGGGCGGCGCGCAGGCACCCGGCGATCAACGGATCTCGAGAATCTTCTCCCGCATCGCATAGACGACCGCTTCCATGCGCGAATGAAGCTGCAACTTCTCCAGGATGTTCCGCACATGGTTTTTGACCGTGTTCTCGCTGATGAACAACTCCTTTGCGATATCACGGTTGTTCATGCCGGTGGCGACGAGCTTGAGCACCTCCAGCTCGCGGTCGGTGAGCCGGGGCGCCGGGACCAGCCGGCGCTCATCGGTGCGCTGGATCATCGACTTGAACTCGGTCAGCAGCTTGGAGGCCATCGACGGGCTGATCTGCGACTGCCCGTCGGCGACCGCCCGGATGGCGGTCGCCACCTCATCAGTGGAGATCTCCTTGAGCAGATAACCCGTCGCACCGGCCTTGATCGCGTCATAGAGGTCGGCCTCCTCATCGCTGATCGTCAGCATGATGATCTTGGCGCTGGGGGCCACCTCCTTGATGGAGGTACAGGCCTCGATGCCACCGCGCCGGGGCATCCGCACATCCATCAGCACAATGTCGGGCAGCAGATCGGCCGCCTTGTCCACGGCCTCCGCGCCGTCCCCGGCCTCACCCACGACCAGGATGTCCTCCTCCTGGGCCAGCACGATCTCCAACCCGCGCCGGAAGAGCGCATGGTCGTCCACGACCAGCACCCGGATCGGCTCCCCTTCCATCGCACCCCGGTCCGCGCAGGCGCCCTCGCCGTCGTCCTCACCGGGCACGATCACGGGCCCGAACCTGTCCGCCATTGTTCCTCCCCCTGAAGGCCATGGCCCCTCGCGGTTGCACAGTGCTGCGCCGCCCCAACCGGTCGCAGCCGACCGGCCGTTGGCCGCCCGACCATGATTTCATGCCGGACGACGGGGTGGTGCGTCCGTGGTCGCACGACGGTGCCCCGGAAGCCCCTCAAAGCTCCGGGGCACCAACACGGGTGGCTACGACTCAAGCGACACGGTCCGGCTCAGCCGCCGAGCGCGCCGCCCCCACCACCGATCACTTCCTCGGCGAAGGGGTCCGCGTTGAGGTGGATGACACCGTAGTCGTACGCGTGTCGCCGGTAGACGACACTGGGCATCTTGGTGTCGGAGTCGACGAACAGATAGAAGTCGTGGCCGACCAACTCCATTTCGTAGAGCGCCTGATCGAGCGTCATCGGGGCGGCGGTGTGGGTCTTCTCCCGGACCACGACGGGGCCCTCGCCCCGGATTTCCAGCGAACCCATGCGGGTCACCGGAACCTCTCCCGCCGTTTCCTCCGCCACGAGCCTGCCGCTGTCGTTCAGCTCCGCGGAGCCGATGACGACGCTCGCGACCCCGCTCGCCGGGATGCGCCCATTGCCCCGCCGGGTGTGGCGCTTGTCGTGCTGCTTGCGCAGCCGCGCCTCGAGCTTGGCCGTGGCCAGGTCCAGCGCGGCATAGGGATCTGTCGCGGCGGCTTCCGCCCGGATCACCGGTCCGCGTCCGCGCACGGTGATCTCCACTCGGTCCGAGCGGTCGGCCTGCCTGGGGTTGGGCTCCTTGGACACCTCCACGTCGAGGCTGATCACCTTGCCGTCGAGCTTCTGGATCTTGTCCAGCTTCAGCTTCTCGGCCACGTGCTTGCGAAAGCGCTCGGGCACTTCTGTCTTGCGGCCCTTGACGACGATGTCCACGCAGAACTCCGTTCCCGGATGGCCCCGCCGAAGGTGCGGAACGCATCCCTCTTGCATCAGACCCCGGGGATACCCGAGGCCACCGACACGGCGGTTTCACCTCCTCCTCCCCCAACGGCAAGATCTACATCCCACCGTTTCAAGCTTCTTCGACGGCGCGCCAAACGCGCCATTCGGAGATATGAGGCATAGCCTCTGCCATTCCTCACAACCGAACATATCTCGCTCGGAAGCCTGTCGGTACCCCTTGCCGGGACGTACCTCCATTCAGGTGTTCTCCCGCCGTTTCCATCAGGAACGACGGGCGTTACCAGCCAGTTCCGGTTTCGCCCGGCCCGCATGGAAGTCTCCGCGCTCCCGGGGAGTCACCGCGACCACCGCGGCCCCCACCACCCGGCCGCCCGCCCCGGAGACCACCCGAGCCGCCTCCACCAGCGAGGCGCCGGTCGTCATCAGGTCGTCCACCAGCACCACGGACGCGCCATCGGACCACAGCCGCCCGGCGCCCTTCGGGAGGGCCATCGCCCCCGAGACATTCAGCCGCCGCTGCCCCGCGTCCAGCCCCGCCTGGTCGGCCACCGGCCGCCGCTGCCGCAGCACCGCCGCCACCCGCGCGGCCGTGCCCGCGCCGCGCAGTGCCCCCGCGGCCGCCAGCGCCAGACGCCGGCCGGCGTCATGCCCGCGCCGCGCCACGGCCCACCGCGCGGAGGGCACCGGCACGAGCAGCAGGGGCGCGCTCCCGGCCCGTACGCCCCTTCCCGCACCAACACCACCCACAGTGCCCACCGCACCCGCCAGCGCGGCGCCCAGCGGCCCCGCCAGCCCCAGCGCACCCCGCTCCTTGTGAGCCAGCAGCAGGGCCCGCACCGGGCCCGCGTACCACGAGGCGGTGTAGACCGGGGGCATGCCCTCCGGCACCGGATCCGGCCAGGCCCGCCACGCCGGGCGGCCGCACAGCTCGCTGCGGCAGCCGTCGCACAACACGGACCGCGGCACCCCGCACCCCGCGCAATCGGCCGGCATGACCAGGCCGGTGATCTCCCGCCACCACCCGCGCATGACTCCAGTGTTCCGCCCCGCGACCACCCCCGCCACCCCTGTGGATAACTCTGGGTGACGAGGACGGCCCCCATGGTCACCCCGGGTAGGCCGGCGCCGACCCGTCCTGGAGCACCAACTTCCAGTTGGCGTCCGGCAGCAGCCGTACGATCCCGTCGCCCTCCCGCTCGACGATCAGCGCCTGTGCCGCCTTGCCCGGGTTGTCCGGCGCCGCCACACCCAGCACCCCGCTGGTCCCGGGCAATGCCGAGGTGTTCGACAGCGATCCGTCCGTCTCGATGAACTGCAGCTGTTGCAGGCCGCCCTGCTCCCGCCCCGCGACCAGCAGCCGACTGCCGCCCGCCCAGGACACAGCGTTCACATCCACCAGATTCGGCGCCACGGGACGCAACTCCCGCACCGACAGGCTCGGCCGTTCCTCGGTGCCGCCCCGTTCGACCCTGCCGATCTTCAGGACGGCCCGGTCGCCCTTCGACACCAGCAGCGCAATCCGCACCCCGTCCGCGGCCACCCGCAGCCCCGTGATCCGCCCACCGTCCAGGCCGGACACCCTGACCTCCTCCGGCGCACCCGTACCACCCGGCAGCCGGAGCAGCCGAGGGTGCTCCGGGTCCTGGTCGGCGACCCATAGATCGCCCAGCCCGTCCCAACTGGGCGCTGTCAGCCCGGCCTTCGCTCCCCCGCGCACCGTCAGCCTCGCCTCGCCCGGCGACGCCCCGGCCTCCAGCGCCGCGACATGCAGCGACTGCCCGTTGGCGGACACGCCCGCCGCCCGGGTCTCGTGCCGGTCGACGGCCACCGACCTCAGCGGAGCCGCCCCGTCCGCACCGAACGGCCCGAGCGCCCGGCGTGGCACGTCCTCACTGTCCGCCAGACTCACCAGCCGGTGCTGCTTGTCGAGGAAGTACTGCCGGTCGGCACGGCCGGTCGTCTGGTCCGGCGCATACCGCTTGGCGTCGTCACGTCCCTGCCGGCACAGCTCGGAGCCGCCCTTGTCCAGCAGGACCACGCTGTCCACCCGGGCCGACTCCTGGGCGGTGAAGAGCAGTTGCGTCGCCATCCGCCGGCACCGCTCCTGGCTCACGTCCGCCACCGGACCGTCGAGCCGCACCTTGAGGGCATTGGAATCATCGAGCGACAGCCGGTTGTCCCGCAGGCGCGTACCGGCCGGGAAGGCCGTCGCGACCACCGGGTCGAGCCAGGTCGTCGGCCCGTCCTCCAGCAGCGCCCGCACGGTCGAGGTCACCGGGTCTATCCGCTTGCGCAAATAGACGGGATCGGCGACCAGCACATCCCGGGCCCGCTCGTTGTCGCTCCCCTCCGGCCCCAGCTCGGCGAAGTAGTACTTGTTGACCGATCGATAGATGCGCTGGAAGTCGGAGACGCCGAGCACCAGCCCGGGCGGCAGCGCGTCTATCCGCCACTCGCCGTCCTCGCGGGTCAGGTGGATCTCCGTCTGGTACGAGCGGTCCTCCGGCTTGTACGCGTGCTTGTCGTCCACCTTCGCGACCTGTCTGCCCGTCAGCACGACGGGCTGGCCCGGCTCCCGGTCCGCGACGCGCTCCACCCGCACCCGCGGCATCTCCGCCAGGACGGTGGTGGAGGCGGCCGGATCCCACTTGCCCTTCGCCGACTTCGCCAGATACATCCGGGCCGTGGCATAGTCCGGATCGTCGCTGGTCGTCGCCTCCAGGAAGCCCTTGACCAGGTCCTGCGGCTCCTCGTGCTTGCGCGGCGGCACACCGTAGACCCGCACCTGGGAATCGGCGTCGGCCCGCTGCGCGGAGTCCACCGGGTTCACCTCCCCGCTCTCCGGCATCGAGGCGCACCCGGCCAGCAGCGCACCGCCGACCGCCAGCGCGAGGAAACCGAGTGCCCGGCTGCGGCGCGGCAGGCCGCCGCGCGCCGTCACGGCCGCCTCCGGTCCCGGCTTCCGCCGCCCGCCGCCTGCTCGCCCCGGGCACCGCCCGGGCGCGACACCACCCGCGCCCCGCTGCCCGGCAGCGCCGCCGGGTCCACGGCCGGCCGCACCTGTCGAGCCGAGGCCCTCCCCTGCGGCGGTACGGGCGCACCCCGGCCGGAAACGGCCAGCGGCACCCCGGCCTCGTTCACCCCTCGATTGCGCCGTGAGTCGTCCGGCTCCAGCGGTATCGGCGAACCGCGCAGCGCGTCGCCCGCCGTGGCGGGCAGGGTCAGCCGGAACTGCGAACCCCCACCCGGCTCGCCCCAGGCCTGCAGCCAGCCACCGTGCAGCCGGGCGTCCTCCACCGCGATCGACAGGCCCAGGCCGGTACCGCCGGTCGTCCGGGCACGGGCCGGATCGGCCCGCCAGAAACGGTTGAACACCCGGGTCGCCTCACCGGGCTTGAGCCCCACGCCATAGTCGCGCACGGCCACCGCGACCGCACCGCCCGTGGCCGCCAACCGCACGATCACATCCCGTCCCTCTCCGTGTTCCACCGCGTTGACCACCAGGTTCCGCAGCACGCGCTCCACCCGCCGGGCGTCCGCCTCCGCCACCACCGGTTTGTCCGCGCCCCGCACCAGCAGCCGGCTGCCCTTGCGCTCCGCCAACGGCAGCGCCCCGTCGACCACCCGCTTCACCACATCGCGCAGATCTATCGGCTCGGCCTCCAGGGCCGCCGCACCGGCGTCGAACCGGCTGATCTCCAGCAGGTCGGCCAACAGCGACTCAAAGCGGTCCAGTTGCTCGAACAGCAGCTCGGCGGAGCGTGCAGTGACCGGATCGAAGCCGTCCCGGGCCTCGTGAATCACCTCGGCCGCCATCCGCACGGTCGTCAGCGGCGTCCGCAGCTCATGTGAGACATCCGAGACAAACCGGCGCTGCATTCGCGACAGCTCCTCCAGCTGTTGGATCTTGACCTGGAGGTTCTGCGCCATCTTGTTGAAGGATTCGCCCAGACGTGCGATGTCGTCCTCGCCCGTGACCTTCATACGCTCCTGGAGGACACCCGCCGCCAGACGCTCCGCGATCCCCGCGGCCATCCGCACCGGCGTGACGATCTGCCGCACCACCAGCCAGGCGATGGCCCCCAACAGCACCACCAGGAACACCCCGGCGGTCGCCAGCGTGCCCTTGATCAGGCTGAGCGACTTCTCCTCCTGGGTGAACGGGAAGAGGTAGTAGAGCTGATACGCATTGCCGTCGATGTCATAGAGCCGCTTGCCGATCGCCAACGCGGGCTCCCCCTCGTCGGAGGCACTGCGCTTGATCAGCGTGGGCTCCTCAAAAGCCCCGGCCCTGGCGGCGCCCAGCTTCCGCCGCAGATCGCCGGGCACGCTGTGCTCCGGATCGATGTCGCCGGAAGCACGCGGCCCATGCGTACCCGTGTGCGCCGAATCATCGGCACTGGTACTCAGCGCCACCACGGAATAGACGCCCTGACCACCACTGGCGAGCTGCTGCACCAGCGCGGTCAGCCAGGCCCCCGGATCCGGCTTCCCCCGCCCCGCGGCCTGGGAGCCGTCCTGGCTACGGCCATCGGGCCCGACGGCACCGGGATCGGCGGCGGCCCGGGCCGCCTGGAAACCACCCTCGGCCTGGCTCTGCGCCGCGTTCCGCTTGGCCTCCAGCAGACCGTTGCGCACCTGGCCGATGACGACGATGCCCAGCAGCAGCACCACACCGAACGACATCAGCAGGGTGGTGGCGACCACCCGCAGCTGAATGTTGCGCACCCACAACCGCATCGCGGGCAACAGCGGGCGCCGCACCCACCGCACATAGAGCCGCAGCAATGGATGGACCGGCGCCGCGGCCGCGCCATCGGGCAGCAGCCGCCCGGCACGCCACAGCCGACGGTGAAGAGGTATGCCGCCCGACTCCACGGGCCGCCCCGCGCCCCGCTCCGGAGCGGCACCGCTGTCCGGCATGTCAGCTCGGCCCGGCCTTGTAGCCCACACCCCGCACGGTCACCACGATCTCCGGCCGCTCCGGGTCCTTCTCGACCTTCGAACGCAGCCGCTGCACATGCACATTCACCAGCCGCGTGTCCGCCGCGTGCCGGTAACCCCACACCTGCTCCAGCAGCACCTCGCGGGTGAACACCTGCCAGGGCTTACGGGCCAGCGCCACCAGCAGATCGAACTCCAACGGCGTCAGCGCGATCGACTGTCCCTCGCGCTTGACGGAGTGCCCCGCCACATCGATGACCAGATCCCCGATCGAGAGCTGCTCCGGCGCAGGCTCTTCCGACCTCCGCAGCCGGGCCCTGATCCTGGCCACCAGCTCCTTGGGCTTGAACGGCTTGACGATGTAGTCGTCCGCGCCGGACTCCAGCCCGACCACCACATCGACCGTGTCACTCTTGGCCGTCAGCATCACGATCGGCACCCCGGACTCGGCGCGGATCAGCCGGCACACCTCGATGCCGTCCCGGCCGGGCAGCATCAGATCGAGCAGTACAAGATCCGGCTTGGCATCACGGAATGCGGCAAGTGCCCGGTCGCCGTCCGCTACAAACGACGGCTCAAAACCCTCACCACGCAGCACAATCCCGAGCATCTCGGCCAGTGCGGTGTCGTCGTCGACGACAAGGACGCGTCCCTTCATATCGACATCATCCCATTACCCGATCGTGACCTGGTACACAGCTCCGCGAGACCCGTCTTTGTCACAGGGGAAACAACCCCGTTTTCCGTGACAATCGCGGTCACCAGCTCCGGCGGTGTGACATCGAACGCAGGGTTGTAGGCCTGTGCCCCCACCGGCGCCACCGGCACTCCCGCCCCGGCACCGGGCGAGGGAACAAATTCCGTCACCTCATGCCCAGGACGCTGTTCCACCTCGATGGCCGCGCCCTCAGCGGTGTCAAAGTCCACGGTCGTGCTCGGCGCCACCACGATGAACGGCACCCGGTGATGGCGGGCCAGCACGGCCAGCGGATAGCTGCCCACCTTATTGGCCACCGATCCGTCCGCCGCTATCCGGTCCGCGCCTATCAGCACGGCGTCCACCTGCCCCGACGCGAACAGCGAACCCGACGCGTTGTCGGTGAGCAGCGTGTAGGCCAGGCCCGCCCGCGAGGCCTCGTACGCCGTCAACCGCGCACCCTGGAGCAGCGGGCGGGTTTCGTCCACCCACAGCCTTCGCAATTGCCCCGCCCGGTGCGCGGCAATCGCCACTGCGAGCGCCGTGCCCTCACCACCGGAGACCAAGGAGCCCGTATTGCAGTGGGTGAGGACCCGGTAGCCGCCGCCCGGCAGCAGTTCCTGCAGCAGCGCGAGCCCATGCACCGCCATCCGCGCACTGGCCTCGGCATCTTCGCGGTGGAGCGCCCGCGCCTCGGCCAGCACGGCGGCCGCAGCCCGCCCGGCGGCCGCGCCGCGGCCGACCGCCTCGCGGTACGCCCTCAGGGCGCGTCGCACCCCATAGCCCAGGTTCACCGCGGTGGGCCGCGCATGGGCGAGCATCTCGGCGGACTCCTCCACGTCAAAGCCCCGCGCGGCCGCGAGCGCCACCCCGTAGGCGCCCGCGATCCCCAGCAGCGGCGCGCCCCGCACCGCGAGCGTACGGATCGCCTCCACCAGTGCGGGCACATCCGTACACACCAGCTCGACCTCCTCGGCGGGAAGTCTCCGCTGGTCCAGAAGCACGATCACGGGCCCATCCGGCGGCTCCTCCCAGCGCAGGGAGACGACGGGGGAACCGGCGCTGTCCGCGGGCAGCACATACCGATCAGCCATTAGTCCAGTCTGCCCCGCGTGCCCCCACTATTGAAGGTCTCCTCCTGCCGCTCCCCCTTACGAGCCCTCCGGAGCCCTTGGGAGCAGCGTGACACGATGTTCGGAAAGACCCGGCCGCCGCACCGGCAATCGGGCCCCAGAAGGAGCGACCGAACATGAACGACTCTCCGGGCCGGAACTCGCCCGGACCATCCCCTTCCGACGAGCAACCCCCCATCGCTCCGGAACAGCCCACTGACACGAACGAGACACCGCGTGCGGACCAGGCCGCTGTACACACCTCCCAGTGGGCCGGGCACCAGCCGCCCCCACACCGGTGGTCGCCGCCCATGGGCGGCCCGGCACAGCCTCCCGGCCAGGGCTGGGACCCCGGTTGGAACAACGGTGGGCCGACCGGCGGCAGCCCGGGCGGCTGGGGCGGTCACCAGTGGACCCCTCCACCGCGGGCGCCGCAGCCAGGAGTGATCCCGCTGCGTCCACTGGGCGTGGGCGAGGTCCTGCAGGGCGCCATCCAGACGACTCTCAGGTACTGGCGGCCGGCTCTTGGCATCTCCGCCCTCGTGGCGGTTGCCACCCAGGCCCTGGTGACCATAACCAGCGGTCTCTGGCTCCGGCACAGCACCCAGGTGGAGGAGCTCAAAGACTCCGCAAGCCCCCGGGAAGTCCTGAACGCCCTGGGCAGCAGCCTGAGCACCATGACCATCGCCATGGCCATCGGCCTCATCGGTTCGATCATCGCCACGGCGTTGCTGACCGTCGTCGTCAGCCGAGCCGTCATGGGCCGACCGACCTCGATCAGCGAAGCCTGGCAGGACGCACGCCCCCGGCTGCTGCGCATGGGCGGCCTGCTCTGTCTTCTCCCAGCACTCGTGATGGGCACCTTTGTGCTGGCAATCGCCCCGGGATGTGCGCTGTACGCCGCCGGGGCCACGTGGATCGGTGGTGCACTCGCCGGTGTCGGCGGACTTGCCGGGATCGCGGGTGTGACATGGATCTGGATTCGTTACTGTCTCGCCGCACCGGCACTGATGCTGGAAAAGCAGGGCGTGCTGGCGTCCCTGCGGCGATCCGTGAAATTGGTTCGGGGTTCATGGTGGCGTATCTTCGGCGTCCAGCTCCTCGCCATTCTGGTGGTATTCGCAGCCACGATGATCATCGAGATACCCACCAGCATCATCGAATGGATCTTCACTGGTGATCTCGATTCCACTCAGAACCTCAGCTGGACCTCATTGACCATTGCAGGCGTTGGCGCTGCCGTCAGCTCGGCTCTCGCTCTGCCCATTACGGCCGGCGTCACCGCACTGCTCTATGTCGATCAGCGCATCCGCCAGGAATCCCTCGATCTGGAGCTCATTCGCGCCAACGACGAACAGACAGCCTGATCAACCCCCTCCGGTCATGACTTTTCCCCGGGATGCCACAGCGCATCCCGGGGTTTCGCGGCCCTGTAAACACAACCCTGTAAACACAAGTAAGCCCTGGCGGGAACCTAAGTTCCCACCAGGGCTTACCAATAATTGTTCGGCGGCGTCCTACTCTCCCACACGGTCCCCCATGCAGTACCATC
>NZ_JBDJPF010000098.1:0-15518 GCF_054957865.1 Streptomyces xingningensis | reverse complement strand
TGCTCCGCAGGAGTCCGATTCCTCCCCCGCCTGAAGGCGAGGGTCTCCTCGGAGGCATCTGATGAAAACGAGGGTGTTCGCCTGCTGCGGACCGTGCGGCGCGGCACCGGGTCGGTGGCGACCGTCCACGGCAAGTTGCCACCTCGCTGCACTCGCCGGATTCCCAACGTCGTCCCGGTATCCGCGCCGTCCGCCGACCAACGCCGATGCCGGTCGTGACTCGACCCGTCGGACAGGCCCAGCGGGGTCCGGGGCGGAGCCCCGGAGGAAACGGTGAAAAGGCGGGGCCGGGGCACAGCACAACTCACGCCCTCACCCCCCGCACCGCGAAGGCGATCCCCGACGACACCCCCGCCAGCACCGCGATCGTGGTCAGCGCGGCCGGCAGCCCGAACTCCTCGGCGAGGAAGCCGATCGCCGGAGGCCCCAGCAGCATGCCGAGATAGCCGAGCGCCGAGCCGACGGCAACTCCGGTGGGTCCGGCGAGCGCGCCCGCGCGGGCCATGGCCACCGGGAAGATGTTGGCCAGCCCCAGGCCCGCCGCCGCGAGGCCGGTCAACACCAGCCAGGGCACCGGCGAGAAGGCACTGACCAGCACACCCACCGCGGCCAACAGGCCGCCCGCCACCACGACATGGGTGTCCCCGAACCGTTCCAGCAGGAAGGTCCCGCGAAGCCGGCCGAGGGACATGGCCAGCGCGAAGGGCGCATACGCGGCCGCCGCCAGCCCGGGCCCGGCATGCAGGTCCTGGGTGAAGTGCAGCGCACTCCAGTCGGCGAGCGCCCCCTCGCCATAGGCCGTGCACAGCGCCACCAGGCCGAAGACCACAACGAGCCGCAGCACGCCCCCCGTCGGAGCGGGGGAGGATACGGGCGGCGGCGGTGCGGCAGGCGCCACCGGGTGGGTCAGCAGCACCCGTCCGGCCACCGCCGTCGTCAGCAGTCCGGCCGGAACCAGCAGCGCAAGGTGCACCGCGGCGGACAGCTGCGCGGCCAGCAGCCCGCCGAGCCCGGAACCCAGCAGGCCGCCGAAGCTGTACGCCGCGTGGAAGCCCGGCATGACCGGCCGCCGCAGCGCGGCGACCAGGTCCACGGCGCAGCTGTTCATGCCGACGTCCAGGACGCCGTAGGCCGCGCCGAACAGCAGCAGGACCAGGCCCAGGGCGAGCACGGAATGGGTCTGCGGCGGCAGTGCCACGGTCAGCGAGAGCAGCGCCCCGCCACCGATGGTGACCCGGTGGCTGCCGAGGCGGCGGCACAGCCGTTCGGCCAGCAGCATGCTGACGACCGCTCCGGCGGACACCCCGAGCAGGGCGAGGCCCAGTGCGCCGGAGTCGGCGCCGACCTGCGACTTGACGGCGGGGATGCGCACCACCCAGCCGGTGAAGACAAAGCCGTCGAGGGCGAAGAACGCGGTGACGGCGGCCCGGGCGGCGGACAGTTGCCCGCGCGCCCCGGGCCGGCGTCGGCTCAAGGCCCGCTCAGGCCGGTGGGAGGCCAGGACACCGCGCTCAGGTCTGCCACCACCAGGTCCGCGTCGGCGAGTTGGGCGGCCGGCAGGGTGGTGGTGACGGCCACGCAGCGGGCGCCCATGGCCTTGGCCGCGGCCACCCCGGCCGGGGCGTCCTCGAACACGACCGCCTGGTGCGGGTGGACGCCCAGACGTCGGCAGGCGGTGAGGAATCCCTCCGGATGGGGTTTGCCCCGGCTCACGTCCTCACCGGTGATGATCACGTCGAACAGCTCCCGCAGGGCGAGTTCCGAGAGCATGGCTTCCACATCGGTGCGCCGCCCGGAGGAGACGATCGCCAGCGGGGTGCCGGACCGGTGCACCTCCTTGACGAGTTCCGTCGCCCCCGGCACCGGCACCGTCCCGGGAGCCTCGCCGGCCCACCAGTACCCCATGGTCTCGGCGAACAACTCCTCGACATTGCGGCCCGGGAACAGCGGCAGGTGCTCGGCCAGGACGTCCTGGCCCCTCCGGCCCGAGAAGCCGGCCAGGGTCGCCCGGGGCAGCGGCACCTCGTACTCGGCGAACAGCCGGGTCCATGCCCAGCGGCTGCGCGGCTCGGTGTCCACCAGCGTGCCGTCCAGATCGAACAGGGCCGCCCGGACCGTGTCCGGTCTTGTGCCGTCCATGTGCGGGTGTCTCCTCTCTCGGCCGGCTCCCGGCCGGCTCCTGGCCGAAGTCGACGACCTCAGGAGCGGGTTGCGGTGACGGTGCGCCGGAGGCAGTTGTTCTTCCGCCCGTATCGGACCCCGTCCAGAGCGTAGCCGCCCGGATCGGGATAAACCCGGCTGCTGGTGAGGGTGACTTCCTGTGGTTCCCGGGCCAGGACCGGTGTTTCCCCGAGATAGGCCCGGGAGAAGAAGTCCGGCAGCCGGTGGTCGATGCGAATGACGGCATCGGCCGGCTCGGCCGGGCCGACCAGGCTGGCCCGTTGGAAGGCCACCAGGTCCCTGCGCAATGCGTCGGACAGTTCGAGGCCCCGGGCGGTGTTCAGTTCTGCCAGAAAGGCGTCGAGCTCCGCATAGAGCTCGTCCTTGTCGCGGATCAGGTCGAGGAAGAACGCCTCTTCCGGATTCCAGGTGATGTTGCCGAAGTCCGGCACGACACGGCCCATCGAGGAACCCTCCAGGCCCTCTTCGGCGACCGCGGTCGCAGCGTGCCGGATCCGGCGGAGCAGACGGCTGTCCCCCGTCGATGCGAACCGCAGCAGTTCTGCGTAGAAGTCCTGGTAGGCGAGGCCACGATCGGCGTGCAGAAAGACGGCGATGCTCTGGGTGAGATTCAGGCAGTGGAAGCACTGGACGAACCACGAGAACACCAGGGAGCTCAGCCAGTCGTGCGTGGGCATGGTGGCGGTCCCGACGACGATCTCGAAGTACTCGGTCGCCCCGTCGTGGTGGGGGGTGACATAGGCGAGCAGGAGCGGAATGCGCACGGTGCGGATGCCATGGACCCGGCGATAGTGGGCGTTGCCCAGTTCCGAGTTGGGCAGGACCTCGCACAGATAGATGAGCAGCGCTTCGTGCTGGCCCAGTTCGAGGAGCCTGCCGACCCCGTCACGGAAGCTCTCGGCACTCTCGCCCGGCAGTCCCAGGATGAGTTCCGTGTAGGTGGGGATGTGGGCTTCCCGGTAACGGCGTACCAGGGCACCGAGATTGTCCTGTTTGATGTTGCGCCGCTTGATGGCGGAGAGCGTGCCGTCGCTCATGCTCTGCATGCTGAGCGTCACTCCGCGCTCCAGGCCCGCCCGGTGCAGTACCTGGGCGATCGCGAAGACGGTGTCATTGCTCTTCTTGGCGTAGGCCGTCCGGAACTGGCCCGGGAATCCATGGTCCTTGCGCACCTGGGCCAGCTTCTCGGCCAGCTCGAGGTCCCGGGCCAGGATCCCGTGGTTGGCATCGCAGTTGTAGATGATGTCGACACCCCTGCGCCCGAACCATTCGAGCTCCGCCATGAGCCGCTCGGTGGAGAACTGACGCAACTTGGTGAACACGGCGGAACCCCAGTCACAGAATGTGCAGGAGTAAGGGCAACCCCGATTCGTCTCATGGCTGACGCTCCACTGGTAGGGCTGCTCCATGAGGGAGTCGAAGATCCCGTCCAGGTAGGGGGAGGGCAGCAGATCGAGGTCGAGGATCCGCGGCCGGTCCGAGGTCTTGACCGCCGTGCCGTCCGCGCCGCGGATGCTGAGGCCTGGAATGGCGGTGTAGTCCTGGTCCTTGCTCAGCCTGGTGCGCAGGATGTCGGCGAAGGCGTGCTCGCCCTCGTGGTGCACGACGATGTCGACCATGGGATTCGCCCGGAAGAAGTCGGCCGATTCCACCGGGACCTGTGGGCCGCCCATCACGATCAGGCAGTCGGGGTGGCGCTCCCGGACCGCGCGGGCCAACGCCCTGTTGTACTCCCAGTTCCAGATGTATGAGGAGAGCCCTACGACATCGGGTTCCTCGATTTTCCGGGCGGCGGAGCGCACGTCTTCGCGGAGGAAGACGAACGGCTGGAATTCAAACGCTGCGGAGATGTCGTTCTGTTTACGGCAATACGCCTGCAGCATGCCCACCGAGTAGGGCAGGAAGGCCATGTCACCGAAGTGGTTGTTCACCTGTATGAGTTGAACGTTCCGTTTACTTCCGGTACTTCCGGTGTTCAAGGGCATGGTGATCCACCTTTGAAGAGCCCCCGTGGAACCGGATCTTGAACCGGCCCCTGTGCACTGGGCCAGCAAATCAGGAGATGACGCATCGGCGCCAGGGCGCATCGAACGCATCGTTTCATATGGCTTTTGCTTCGGTGAGCCGGCAAGTGGACGGCTGGGCAGGCATGTTGGCCGTCGGGGATCGAGCAATTCCTTCGGGTATGGCGGGCACAATGCGGTACTGGTGTTCCTGCGGGGGTAACAGGCCCCCGCTGTGCGTCCTATCGCCGCCGTACAAAGACGAAGCGTCCCAGCAGCCACCCGATCACCAGCATCCCGACGAGCCCCATCCATAGCGGCATCGACACCTCGGGGCCGATCAGCCGGATCTTCACATGGCGGGTGTTCTCGACGATGAAGACCAGCACGAGAACCGCGACCACCAGCAGGACGACCCGCCCGGGGGTCATCGCGTCCCGGATGCGGGTGCCCAGGGAATCGGCACGGGAAGCGCGGGTCCTGCTCTTGGCGGCCATGTCCCTACGATCCCAGCGACGCGCCTGCCAGGGCGCCGGGATTACGCCATCCGGGCCATGGCCGCCGTATAGCCCGGCCCGGTGTCGATGTCGCTCAGCGTCCAGCCCGCGGGTGCCCCCGGCTCGGGGCCGCAGCCCACATAGGTGAGCGAGAGCTTCTCGGCGAGGCCCGTGCCCGTCCCCTTGAGGTAGGCCTCCTTGCGGGTCCAGCAGCGGGAGAAGGCGACCGGGCGGTCCGCCTCCGGGAGCGCGGCCAGTTCGGCCACCTCCCGGGGGTGCAGCGCGCGGGAGACGTCGGCGACCACGGAAGGGTGCTGCTCCTCCTCGACGTCCACCCCGACCGGGGTGCCCGCGAAGGCATAGAGGGCCAGGTCACCCGCGTGCGAGAGGTTGAAGTGCAGCGGCGCCCCGGGCACCGCCGGGCGGCCGTGCGGCGCGCCGCAGCACGGGCAGGGTTCGCGGATGAGCTCGACCTTCGCCGGGTCCTGGTCCAGGTATGCGCCGAGCAGCCGGCGCAGCCCCAGGTGGGCGGCGACATAGCGGTCGCGGTGCAGGTCACGGAGGAAGCTGTCGGCGCGGGCCCGTTCCCGGGGGTCCAGCACCCGCTCCCAGTGCGTGCGGGAGGGCAGCGGCTGGTCGGGGATCCGCAGCAGCCACACCCGTGGCGGGCCGGGGGTCCAGGGACCCGGCAGCGCGTCGTGCCCCAGCGCCCTGGGGTGGATTCGCCGGTCCGCCGTGTCGTCGCGCATGTCCCTCATCAGCCCGCCATCAGCCCGTCTCCCCCGCCGAAGTCGCGGTGGATCAGCGTACCGGCCTCGGCGGCGGCATCCGCCGAGGCCGGGGTCAAGGGAGCGAACTCCGACCCGATCAAGGTAAGGCTTACCTTACACAACGCTCCACTGCCCCATCAGGTGACCAGCTCCAGCACCGGCACCTCGGGCACGGCGAAACCGAAGACCCGGGCGTAGAGGGAGAGTTCGGCCTGCAGCGCCCGGACCACCGTGCCGGCCCGGCGGAAGCCATGGGTCTCGCCCTCGAAGGCGAGATACGCATGGGGAACGCCCCGCCCGGCCAGCGCACCCAGCAGCGCCTCGCACTGCGCGGGCGGGCAGATCGGGTCGTCCAGGCCCTGAAGCAGCAGGAAGGGCACCGAGATCCGGTCCGCACGGTGCAGCGGGGAACGCTCGCGGTAGCGGTCGGGGACTTCGGCGAGCGGGCCGATCAGGGATTCCAGATAGTGCGACTCAAGGTCGTGGGTGCCACCGCCCGCCCAGCTCAGGGGGTCCAGCACGGGGTAGGCGATGGTGCCGCAGGCGTACCGGTCGGTGGCCGCCAGGGACGCCGCCGCGGTCCAGCCGCCCGCGCTGCCGCCGCGTATCGCCAGCCGCGCGGGATCGGCGGCACCCTCGGCGACCAGACCGTCGGCGACCACGGCGCAGTCCTCGACGTCGACCACGCCCCACTGCTCCCGCAGCCGCTCCCGGTAGGCACGCCCATGCCCCGTCGAACCACCGTAGTTGACGTCCGCCACCCCGATGCCGCGCGAGGTGAAGTAGGCGATCTCCAGGTCCAGTACCAGCGGGGAGCGGCCGGTCGGGCCGCCGTGCGCCCACACCACAAAGGGCGGCAACTCGCCGTCCGGGCCACGGTGTCCGGGGTGGTGCGGCGGATGGATGTGGGCATGCACCTCGCGCCCGTCCGGCCCGGTGAAGGTACGGGTCACCGACCGCGGGTAGTACCCGGGATCCACCAGGTCCCGGTGCCCGGCGCCGATCACCCGGGTCCGGCCGGTACGGGCGTCCAGCTCCACCACCTCGTACGAGCGGGCGGGACCGCCCGCGACGCCGACCACCCGGCTGCCGCTCACATCCAGCGTCTCGGTCCACTCGGTCCACGGCCCACCGGTATCCGCCAGTTCACCGCTCCGCGGGTCGAGGATGCCCAGGACCGGGGAGCCCCGGCCGTGCACCACCGCGATCCGGCCGTCGGCCAGCGGCGCGAACCAGCGCCGCCCCAGCTTCCACAGCGGGCCCGCGAACTCCTCTTCCCGCGGGCAGAGGTTGACGCTGTGCCCGGTCGCCGGGTCGACCCGGTGCAGGTTCCACCAGCCCGTACGGTCGGTGACGGCCAGCAGCGAGCCGTCCGGGGCCCACTCCGCCTGCGCCACGGACTCCCGCGGACCGCCCAGCACGACCCGGGTGCCGGTGAAGACCCCGTCCTCGACGTCGGCGGCCAGCAACTCGGTGCCGTCCCAGGGCATCCGCGGATGGTCCCAGGCGAGCCAGGCCACCCGGCGGCCGTCCGGGGACGGCCTGGGTCCGGTGAGGAAGCGGTGCCGGTTGTCGGTGAGTTCCCGGACCACGCCCCGGTCCTCGGCGGCGGTGCCGTCCAGTGGGACGGCGGCGATCAGCCGCCGCACCTCGGACGGGCCGGGGCCGGTGAACTCCTCCAGCACACACCACACTTCGCCCCGCCCGGCGCACGGCACCGGGTCGGCCCAGCGCAGCCCGGCACCGGCCGTCCCCCGCGGGGTCAGCGGCCTGGGCCCGGCGTCCGGCCGGTCCGGCTCCCAGGCGTACAGCCGCTGGTCCGGGTAGTGGGCGAAGACCAGCAGCGGGCCGCCGGTCTCCCGGGGCACCGCCGTCCAGGGGCGGCCGCCGTACTCCTGCAGGCGGGTGCGCACATTCCACGGCGCGGGCAGCGCGGTGTGCGCCCCGCCGTCGGGACGCCACCGCACCAGCGTCTGCCGGCCCTCCTCGGCAGGCCGGGACTCGACCCACCACACCTCCTCGCCGACCTGGCCGACGAAGTCCGGCCGGCCCTCGTGCGCGGCGGCGAGCACCGCACTGATGGGCGACGGCCAGGATCCATAGGGGGCGGTGGACACCATCGCTCACTCCTCCATGACGAAATGGTCCAGCACCCGGGTGCCAAAGTGCAGCGCTTCCACCGGCACCCGCTCGTCCACGCCGTGGAACAGCGCCTGGTAGTCAAAGCCGATGGGCAGCTTGAGCGGTGTGAAGCCATAGCAGGCGATGCCCAGCCGGGCGAAGTACTTGGCGTCCGTGCCCCCGGCCATGCAGAAGGGCACCACCCGCCCCGCGGGGTCGAAGCGCCCCAGGGCGGTGCGCATCCGGTCGAAGACCGGGGCGTCCACCGGCGCCTGGAGCGGCCCCTCATGGTGGCGGAACTCCCAGTCCACATCCGGTCCGGTGAGCCGGTCGAGGGTGTCGATGAACTCCTCGTCGCCCTGGGGCACGATCCGCCCGTCCACCTGCCCGGTGGCCGTGCCCGGAATGACGTTGATCTTGTAACCGGCTGCCAGCATGGTCGGGTTGGCGCTGTTGCGCACCGTCGCGGCCACCAGCCGGGCCGAGGTGCCCAGCTTGTCCAGCAGGGCGTCCACATCGAAGCCCGGGGCGTCCAGATCGACGTCGATGCCATGCGCGGCGGCCAGCTCGCCCAGCGCGGCGCGCACCGTCGGACTGAGCCGCACCTGCCACTCGTGGTCGGCGATCCTGGTGACGGCGGCGGCCAGCGTGGCCACCGCGTTGCGGCGGTTGATCCTGGAACCGTGCCCGGCGACGCCGTGCGCGGTGAGCTCGACCCAGCCGGTGCCGCGCTCCCCCGCACCCACCGGATAGAGCCGCAGCCCGCCGTCCGCATGGAAGGTGTATGCGCCCGACTCGCCGATGGCCTCGGTGCACCCCTCGAACAACTCCGCGTGCTCGGCGGCGAGATGGGCGGCGCCGGGCCCGGCGGTGTCCTCCTCGTCGGCGGTGAAGGCCAGCACGATGTCACGCGGCGGCGCCACCCCGGCGCGGGCCCAGGCCCGCACGGCGGCCAGGGCCATGGCGTCCGCGTTCTTCATGTCGATCGCGCCGCGCCCCCACACCATCCCGTCCCGGACCTCGCCCGCGAAGGGATGCACCGTCCAGTCGGCGGGCTCGGCGGGCACCACATCGAGGTGACCGTGGATCAGCAGGGCGCCCGCCGTCCGGTCCCGGCCCGGGATGCGGGCGACCACATTGGTGCGCCCCGGATCCCGCTCCAGCAGCACCGGCTCGATCCCGGCCTCGGCGAGCCGCTCCGCCACATACTCGGCCGCCGGGCGCTCCCGGCAGTCCCCGCCGCCGCGGTTGGCGGTGTCGATCCGGATCAGGTCCGAGGTGAACCGCACCACCTCGTCGAGCGCTTGCCCGTCCACCCGGTCCGCCGTGCCATCAGCCATACTGTTCCTCCGTCGCGGCCGACACGATGGTCGTCACCGCCTTGAAGCAGCGAATCGCCTCGTACATGGTCGCCATGGTGTAGGCGACCCGGCGCTCGCCGGTCTGCTCGACGCCGGGGACGCAGGTCGCGGCCCCGGCCAACTGCTCGGCATCGAACTCGAGTTCCATGATGAACGGCCCGCCCCGCACCGGCTCGTGCCGCACCGCGAGCGCGGCGCCCTCGCGCGCCGCGGCCCGGATGTCCGCGGCCGTACGGGCCGGGGTGCGGCACACCGCCGCATAGCGCGAGACATAGTCCTTGACCGCGGCCGAAGGGGCCCCGGGGGCATACCTCTTGGCGTCCTCGCAGGCCCGGTCGTCGCCGGTGACCAGCACCACCGGCACCCCGTACTCGGCGACGACCAGCGAGTTCAGCAGCCCCTCGCTGGCCCGCTCGCCGCCCACCCACACGCCGGTGAGGGAATTGGCGAGATAGGTGTGCGCCAGCACCCCCTCCGCGCCCGCCGCCGCGTGGTAGCCGACGAACGCGATGCCGTCGACATCACCGTGCTGCACCCCCTCGACCATGCTCAGCGCCTTGTGCTTCCCGGTGAGCATCCGCGCCCGCTCGTCCAGTTGTTCAAGCAGCAGATTGCGCATGTTCCAGTGCGCCTCGTTGACCAGGACCTCGCCAGCGCCGCCGTCGAAGAACCCGGCGATCGCCGCGTTCACATCGGAGGTGAACATCCGTCGGCAGCGCTCCCACTGCGGCGTGCCGGGCAGCACATCGGCGGGCCAGGTGACGCCGGTGGCGCCCTCCATGTCCGCGGAGATCAGGATCTTCATGCCCCGTCACGTTACGCGCCCGCGCGCGGGCGGGCCAGGCTCCTCGAGATCTACAGAGGCCTATACCAATGGAGTCGGGCCGGAGCGCTGCTGGTCCGCGTGCCCCAGCTGGAGGTCCCGCTCGGTGCGGCCGCCGCCCGCGACCTGGAGGACGGTGGCGACCGGCGGGTATCCGGCGGCGACGACGGTGTACTCGCCCGCCGAGAGGTCCACAAAGCGGAAGGCGCCGTCGGCGCCGGTGATGGTGGAGTCCACCACATTGCCCGCGGCGTCCAGGAGGGTGACCCGGGCGTCCTCCACCGGCCGCCCGCCGCCGGCCCGTACGGTGCCGCGCAGCACCGCGCCGCCCGCGAGCTCGATGTCCTGGCGGGTCTCCCGGGAGGACTGGACGGTCACCGGGAGCGCGGCGGGGCGGAAGGCGGTGGCACTGGCCGCGAGGGTGTACTCGCCCGCGACCAACTCGTCGATGATGTAGCTGCCTTCGTGGCCGGTGCGGGCGGAGGCGACGACCTCGCCCTGCACATTGGTCAGGGTGACCAGCGCCTCGCACACCGGGGTCCCGTCGGCGGTGTGCACCGTACCGGCCAGCCGGCCCGCGCCGCCGAGGACCACATCGAGCTCCACCGGCCGCTCGCCGACGGTGACGGTGACCGCCTGCGGCTGGTGTCCCCCGGCGGCGGCGATCAGGACATAGGAGCCGGTGCCGGGGGTACTCAGGGCGAAGCGCCCGTTCTCGCCGCTGGCGCCCCGCCCGATCTGGCGGCCATGGGCGTCGATGAGGGTGAGGGCGGCGCGGGGCACGGTGGTGCCGTCGTGGTGCTGGACGGCGCCGGTGACCGGGATGCCGGAGGCGACGGGCGGTGGTTCGGTGGGGGGTTCGATGCGCGCGGCGGGGATGGTGGGGGCTTCGGGGGAGGCGTTGTGGGACACCAGCGGTTTCTCTTTCAGCAGGAAGGCGAGCAGGAAGCCGAGGACCAGCACCGGCACGAGGTAGAGGAAGATCCTCGGCATGGCTTCCGCATAGGCCCGGATATAGCCGTCCCGCAGGGGTGCCGGGAGCGTCCGCACAAGTTGCGGGGTGATGGAGTCCGGGGCCGGGAGGCCGGCGCGGGGCGGCAGTTCGGTGGCGAGCCGGGCGGCGAGGCGGTGGGCGAAGAGCGTGCCGAAGACGGCGGCGCCGACCGAACCCCCGATCTGCCGGAAGAAGTTGCTGACGCTGGTCGCACTGCCCAGGTCGGCGGGGCGGACGGAGTTCTGCACGGCGAGGATCAGGATCGGCAGGCACAGGCCGATGCCCACGCCGAGGATGGCCATCCAGAGGCTGTAGACCAACCTGCTGGTGTCGGCGGCCAGGTGCGAGAGGAGGTACATGCCCTCGGCCGACAGCGCGCTGCCGAGGATGGGCAGCAGCTTGTAGTGCCCGGTGCGGCTGGTGAGTTGGCCCGCCACCACGGAGCCGGTCACGATGCCGCCCATCATGGGCAGCATCAGCAGGCCCGACTCGGTGGCATCGGCGCCGTCGACCATCTGCAGGAAGGTCGGCAGATAGCTGGCGGCGCCGAACAGGCCCAGGCCGACAGTGGCGCCGACCAGCCCGCTGACGGTGAAGACGGAATCGCGGAACAGATGCGGGGGAATGATCGGTTCTGCGGCGTACTGCTCGACGACACCGAAGAGCAGCACGGTGCCGAGCGTCGCCGCGCCGAGCCCGATGATGATGCGGGAGGTCCACTCGTACTCGGTCCCGCCCCAACTGGTCAGCAGTACCAGGCAGGTGGCGGAGGCCGACAGCAGCACCGCGCCGATGACATCGAACCGCCCCCGGGCGCGCGGCCGGGGAACGTGCAGGCCCTTGGCGACGACGATCAGCGTGACCAGGCCGAAGGGGACGTTGACATAGAAGCACCAGCGCCAGGAGGCGTGATCGGTGAAGTAGCCGCCGAGCAGCGGGCCGGCGACGGAGGCCAGGCCATAGGCGGCGCTGATGACGCCCATGAACCTGCCCCGCTGCCGGGGCGGCACGATGTCCGCGATGATGGCCTGTACGCCGATCAACAGACCGCCGGCGCCCACGCCTTGGACGGCACGGAAGGCGATCAGCTGGTCCATGGTCCGCGACCAGCCTGCCAGCGCGGAGCCGATGACGAAGACCACGATGGCGAAGACGAAGACCGCCTTGCGCCCGCACAGGTCGCCGAGCTTGCCGTACAGGGGCAGCGCCACGGTGGAGGTCAGCAGGTAGGCGGTGACCACCCAGGACATCCGCTCAAGGCCGTGCAACTCGCCCACCACCTTGGGCAGGGCGGTGGCCACGATGGTCTGGTCGAGCGCGGCGAGCAGCAGGGTGAGCATCAGCCCGGCGAAGACCACCCGGATCCGGGCCTGGCCCGGCCGCGCCGCGGCGTCGGGTGGTGCGGGCGCGGGCAGGTCGAGCGGCTGATCACTCTTCAGCAAGGTGGTCTCATAGGTGGACCCGCCCACGTAACTGCTCCCCTCGTCGCGCCTGTCGCCGCCCATTTCTCGCATTACGCGACAACGACGAGCAAGCGCGACGATTTACCGGGAAGTGTCGTACGGGTGGCTTTCCGCCGGTCGGAGGCGGTTTAGGCGCGATGACCCGGTGCCGGGAAAACCACTCGAATCGGTGATGGTGCAGCTCAGCCCGCGCTGGGCTTCTCCACCTCGGCGGCCAGCCGGGCGAGCACGGAGTCGTAGATGCGGCCGAGTCCCTTGGGCGCGAAGGTCCGCTCGAAGAAGCCGCCGACACCGCCGGCGCCCGTCCAGGTGGTGGTCACCAGGACCCTGGCCCGGCCGTCGCCGGCCGGGGTGACCGTCCAGGTGGTGACCATGGAGGAGTTGCGGTCCTTCTCCACCAGCTGTCCGGCCGTCGGCTCCGAGACCTCCAGCAGGCAGTCACGGACGCGCTTGCTGGTGGCCTGGAGCTTCCAGTGCACCACTGTGCCCTCGCCATCGCCGCCCTCGCGCACCTCGTACTCGCTGAAGTGCTCGGGCAGCAGCTTGGCGCGGGTGCCGCTGTAGTCCGCGAGCGCGTCGAACACCTCCTCCGGGTCCGCCGCGATGATCCGCTCCGTGGTGGCCTCGACCTGGCCCATGGCTTGTCCTCCCGGACGTCGTTCCTGCCTGTGCGGCACAGCCTTCCATCATCGCCACACCCACCCAAATCCGGGACCACCCCCTTATTGGGCGCAGGCGTTCGGGCCTGATAGACGGTCGTACGAAAATCTGGGCAACTCCGAGTGGCACTCGGCTACTTTTCGGCCATGACCCGAATACGGACCCGGATACGCGAGATGACCGAAGCCGATGTCGACGCCGTCGCCGAGATCAGGGTGCGCGGCTGGCAGTTCGCGTACGACGGGCTGATGCCGCGCGATTACCTGGACGCGCTGAGCGTCACCGAGGACGCGGCCCGGCGGCGGCTCCTGGCGGCAGGGGACGGCCAGGTGGTGAACCTGGTCGCGGAGGACGCGCGGGGGGTGCTGGGCTGGGCGGCCTACGGGCCGTGGCACGACGGCGGGCAGCCGGACGGCACGGGCGAGTTGTACGCGCTCTATATCCGCCCGGAGCTGATCGGCACCGGCGTGGGGCGCGCCCTGTGCACGGCGGTGATCGAGCGCGCGGCGGAGCGCGGCTATGCGCGTCTGCTGCTGATGGTGGTGAAGGGCAACACCCGCGCCCGCGGCTTCTATGAGCGCGCGGGGTTCGTCCCCGATGGCACGGAGGAAGCGTACGAGGTGCGCGGTGCGCTCGTGCCGGAGGTGCGGTATGTGCTGGAACCGGTGCGGGTGTAGTCGGGGTCATGGCGGGAACCTGGGCTGTCCGACGGCTTGCCACTCCTCACCGTCGGTGAGGCCGGGTCAGCGCCAACAGTGCATGGTTCACAGGCCGGAACCGGAGCCGCCCAAGATGGCGGGAAGCAACTCGCCAGAGAGGTGTGGACCACCACGCGGCGGGCATCACGACTGCGGGATCGAACACAGTGTCAAACGCCCGGAGTTGGGCCACAATCCCGGTTTCTGGTATCCGTCCGGGCCTCTATGCTCGACCGCACCAGCGGCTTGACACTTCGGAATGCCAAATGGGGGTCACAACCATGCCCGCACCCAAGCGACTTGACCCGTCGAGGTCTCGTGTCGAGGGATTCGGGGCACTAATCCGCGAGCTGCGACAGCAGAAGGGCTGGACCCAGGCCAAACTCGGCCGGGAGGTGACAATCCACCACACTGCCATCTCGAAGTTCGAGACCGGCGACGCCATCCCGCCGCAGGACGTCGCGGAGAGGCTGGACAAGGCCCTCGAGGCCGAGGGCCTCCTTCTCGAAGCCTGGGACCAGCTCAACGACAATCCCGACGCCAAGTGGGTTCAGAAGTACTTCAAGATCGAGTCGCGATCAATCAGAATCCGACACCTTGATACCTATATGCCTCCGCTGCTCCAGAGCGAGGAGTACACGAAAATCAGCCTCCAACGAGGCATGAAGTTCTACGGCGGGGACCTCGAAGAGAAGATCGCCTTTAGGGCGATGCGGCGCAACACTCTCCGCAAACCGGACGCTCCAGAATTCGCTACCGTGCTTGGTGAGTCGGCCCTCCACAACCTCGTGAGGGACAGCGACATCGCCCGGAGACAACTCAACCACCTGTTGGACCGGATGTCGGGCCCCAGGGTCAGTGTCAGAATCCTCCCACTTGACGCCATCTCCTACATGGATCGGATCGGCGTCACCACCATTTTTGATCTCCCCAACGGACAAACCATTGTCTACCGGGCAGCTCCAGTTGGCGGGCTCTACATCACGAACCCCGCGATCGTCGCCGAATACACCACGTTCTACGATCAGCTCGACACCTACGCCCTCGATTCCGAGGCATCAAGCCTGCTCATCCGCGAGGTAGTTGAGGAGAAATATTCGTGCGCACCAACCATCCTGACCTGACCATAGCTATCTGGCGTAAGAGCAGCTACAGCGTCGATCGAGATGGCTGCATCGAGATCGCGGAGCAGTACCGCGGCGTCATGCCCGTACGGGACTCCAAGGAGCCCAGCCGTGCCCCGCTTGTCTTCCCACGCGCAGCCTGGTCCTCGTTCATGACCGCCGTCGCCGTCGCAAACGGCGAGCCGCCCGCGTAATGCCCGGTTGCAAGGAGGCGAAAGCAGCGACCATCGCCTGCGCCACATTGCGAGCCCTTTAACCCCGCCCAGCAGACGGCACCCTTACAACTACCCGATGTTGCAGCGAGTAGGGAGCGTCCAGGAACGATGACCGGGTTCCTCCCGGCTCAGGGTGTGTGTCCCACTGGCGTCCACGGCGAGTTCGTAGGAGCCCGGTCCGGGGCGGCCGTCCTGGATCCATGCGGACAACAGTGACAGACGCTCGTCCCACAGTTGCCTTGGCCCGTCGTGGTCGATACGGGCATTCGTACCGGATTCTCCGGGAATGATGCGTGCCCATGACCCGGTGGGCGGGTGGACCAGGCCGAAGATGGTGACGCCCTGATCATCCTGCAGGGACATGCTCAGCACATCGTCGTGAAGCAGCGCGATTTCCAGTGCCCTGGGGTGGACAAGCACCTCGTAGAAGCCGGTGGCGGCGCCCAATGCAGCGGGGACGTCCACACTCCGGCTGTGCCCACTGCCCTGGACCACGAGTTTCGTGTACTGCGAGGCCCTGTCAGCGACATGGTCCGCAGCAGGGCGGGCCACCTTGACATCCTCCCCCTCGTAAACGAGGGGGATTCCTACGGCTCGCGCCGTGGGGT
>NZ_JBDJPF010000097.1:0-15641 GCF_054957865.1 Streptomyces xingningensis | reverse complement strand
TTTGGGGTTGGGGGTTTGGGTGGGGGGGTGGGGGGGTATCCGGGGTTGTACAATTGTGGGGTGGGGTTGGGGGGGGGGTTGCCGCCTGTGGCGGCCGTTTTTTTGGTGGGTGGCCTGCAGGGGGGCCCCCCCCGGGGGCACACCCCCGCGGGGGGGCAAAAAACCAAGAGCGGGCCCCCACGGCGCGCTTCGTCCCCGCCGGTCGCTACTGGTCCCGGTACATCTCCGCGACCAGGAACGCCAGGTCCAGCGACTGGCTGCGGTTGAGCCGGGGGTCACAGGCCGTCTCATAGCGCTGGTGCAGGTCGTCGACGAAGATCTCGTCGCCGCCGCCCACGCACTCCGTGACATCGTCGCCGGTCAGCTCCATATGGATGCCGCCCGGGTGGGTGCCCAGGCCCTTGTGGACCTCGAAGAAGCCCTTGACCTCGTCCAGCACATCGTCGAAGCGCCGGGTCTTGTGCCCCGAGGCCGCCTCGAAGGTGTTGCCGTGCATCGGGTCGCAGACCCAGGCGACCTGGGCGCCGGACGCCGTGACCTTCTCGACCAGCTCCGGGAGCCGGTCGCGCACCTTGTCGGCGCCCATGCGGGTGATGAAGGTCAGCCGTCCCGGCTCGCGCTCCGGGTCGAGCCGCTCGATGAGGGTGAGCGCCTCCTCCGGCGTGGTCGTCGGGCCGAGCTTGACCCCGACCGGGTTGCGGATCTTCGACGCGAACTCGATGTGCGCACCGTCCAGCTGCCGGGTGCGCTCACCGATCCACACCATGTGCCCCGACACGTCGTACAGCTCGCCGGTGCGCGAGTCGACCCGGGTCAGCGCGGACTCGTAGTCCAGGACCAGCGCCTCGTGCGAGGAGAAGAACTCGACCGTCCTGAACTCCTCCGGGTCCACCCCGCAGGCGTTCATGAAGTTCATCGCCCGGTCGATCTCCCGGGCCAGCGCCTCATAGCGCTGGCCGGACGGCGAGGAGCGCACAAAGTCCTGGTTCCAGGCGTGCACCTGGCGCAGGTCCGCATAGCCGCCGGTGGTGAAGGCCCGCACCAGGTTGAGCGTGGAGGCCGACGCCTGGTACATCCGCTTCAGCCGCTGCGGGTCCGGGGTACGGGCCTCCGGTGTGAAGGCGAAGCCATTGACGGAGTCGCCCCGGTAGGTCGGCAGGGTCACGCCGTCCCGGGTCTCGGTCGGCTTGGAGCGCGGCTTGCTGTACTGGCCGGCGATCCGGCCCACCTTCACCACCGGCACCGAACCGGCGTAGGTCAGCACCGCGCCCATCTGCAGCAGGGTCTTGAGCTTGTTGCGGATCTGCTCCGCGCTCACCGCGTCGAACGCCTCGGCGCAGTCGCCGCCCTGGAGCAGGAACGCCTCGCCACGGGCGACCGCTCCCAGACGCTCGCGCAGCTGATCGCACTCGCCGGCGAAGACGAGGGGCGGATAGGACTCGAGCTCGGCGATCACATCGCGCAGAGCCTCTTGGTCCGGCCAGTCGGGCTGCTGCGCCGCGGGAAGGGAGCGCCAGGTGTTGCCACCGGCGAGGAGTTCAGCGTTCACGGTCACGCCTCAACATTACGGGGTCTTGACGGCCGTTCGTCCGGCGGGCCGAAGTGTGAGACGGCACGTTCGCCATGCGGAGCGCCGGAATGTGGCAACGGCCGCCGCGGGGAGCGGCCTTCGGCGTCTTAGCGACCCGGCCGTTCCTCCCTCGCCCGGAAGGAACCCCAGCTGCCCGCCCTCGTGAGCGAGGCCGGGCTGCTGCCGGAGGTGTCGGTGCGCTGACGGAGGCGGCTGTGTCCCGGCCGCGCGGCCGGGACACGCTGCCCCGCCCCTCAGCCGAAGAACACCTTCACCTCCTCGTACCGCGCGGCCGGCACCGTCTTCAGCCGGGCCGTGGCCTCGCCCAGCGGCACCCGCACGATGTCCGTCCCGCGCAGGGCGACCATCGAGCCGAACGCCCCGTCCCGCACCGCGTCGATCGCATGCAGCCCAAACCGGCTGGCCAGCCAGCGGTCGAAGGCACTGGGCGTGCCGCCCCGCTGCACATGCCCCAGTACGGTGGTCCGCGCCTCCTTGCCGGTGCGGCGTTCGATCTCCTTGGCGAGCCACTCCCCGACCCCCGACAGCCGGACATGGCCGAAGGAGTCGAGCG
Source organism: Streptomyces xingningensis (assembly GCF_054957865.1). NCBI lineage: Bacteria > Bacillati > Actinomycetota > Actinomycetes > Kitasatosporales > Streptomycetaceae > Streptomyces > Streptomyces xingningensis. The sequence goes on along the minus strand of NZ_JBDJPF010000097.1, from coordinate 13,497 downwards.
CCCCGGCGTCCTTGAGCACCAGGTCGCCGTCCTTGGGCATGGCGCCCTCGGCGACGACCACGATCGGTGCGTAGCTGGACCGGAACCGGGAGGTGACCCACCCGCAGACCTCGTCGAGGTCGAAGCGCTGTTCGGGGATGAGGATGACGTTGGCGCCGCCGGCCAGGCCGGAGTGCAGGGCGATCCACCCCGCGTGCCGTCCCATGACCTCCACCACCAGGACCCGCATATGCGACTCGGCGGTGGTGTGCAGCCGGTCGATGGCCTCGGTGGCGATGCCGACGGCGGTGTCGAAGCCGAAGGTGTAGTCCGTGGCGGACAGGTCGTTGTCGATGGTCTTGGGAACGCCGACACAGGGGATGCCGTGTTCGGCGCAGAGCCGGGCGGCGACGCCGAGGGTGTCCTCGCCGCCGATGGCGATCAGGGCGTCGACCTCCTGCCGGCGCAGGTTCTCGCGGATCCGGCGGACGCCGTCCGGCTCCTTGAGCGGATTGGTCCGCGAGGAGCCGAGCATGGTGCCGCCCCGGGGCAGGATTCCCCGCACCGCCGGGATGTCGAGCCGTACCACCGCGCCCTGGAGCGGCCCGCGCCAGCCGTCCTTGAAGCCGGTGAAGTCATAGTCGTACTCCTGGACGCCCTTGCGGACGACGGCGCGGATGACCGCGTTGAGCCCGGGGCAGTCACCACCACCGGTCAGTACTCCGACCCGCATGACACCTTCCCTTCGCCGAGTACCGACGCCCGGCCGCGCAGGGTCAGGCGTCGTCGAGACCTCGCTCTATCGCGTAGCGCACGAGCTCCACGCGGTTGTGCAACTGGAGCTTGCCCAAGGTGTTCTGCACATGGTTCTGCACCGTGCGGTGGGAAATAACCAGCCGCTCGGCAATCTGCTTGTACGACAGGCCCTTTGCCACCAGACGCAGCACCTCGGTCTCCCGGTCGGTCAGCCGCGGGGCGTCCGGCCGGTCGGGGGCGGGGGCCGCGGCCAGCCTGCGGTACTCGCCGAGCACCAGCCCGGCCAGGCCGGGGGTGAAGACGGGGTCGCCGGCGGCCGTGCTGCGGACGGCGGCCAACAGCTCTTCCGGGCCGGCCGACTTGACCAGGTAGCCGGTCGCCCCGGACTTCACCGCCTCCAGGACGTCCTGGTGCTCACCGCTGGCGGAGAGCACCAGCACCCGCAGTGCGGGGTCCCGGGCCACCAGCTCCTGGCAGACGGCCACCCCGGGCAGGCCCGGCAGGTTGAGGTCCAGCACCAGCACCTCGGGGGCCGCGGCCTTGGCCCGGCGCACCGCCTGCGGGCCGTCGCCCGCCGTGGCGACCACCTCGAACCCGGCGGACACCAGGTCCCGCGCGACGGCGTCGCGCCACATCGGGTGGTCGTCGACCACCATCACCTTCACCATCAGCAACTCTTCCGTGGGACTCGCAGTTCGACTTCGGTGCCCTGCCCGGGCACCGAGCTCAGCTCGGCGCTGCCGCCCAGCTCGCGCAGCCTGCCACGGATCGACAGGGCGACCCCCAGGCGCCCCTCCCGTTCCGCGTCCGCCAGCCGCCCCTCGGCGATGCCGGGGCCGTCGTCCCGCACGGTGACGATGACCTCGTGCGGCTCGTCCTCCAGCAGGATCCAGGCCCGGGCGGCGGCGCCGGCGTGCTGCTCGACATTGTCCAGGGCGGCACCGACAGCGGCCGCCAGCTCCGCCGCCACCGCTGCCTCCAGCAGTACGGGGGTGCCGGGCATGGCCAGCGAGACGGCGGCCCCGGCCCGGGGGGCGAGGAGGGCACGCAGGTCACAGGGGCCCGCGGGCGGAACGGGTGCGCCCTGCGGGCCGGGTGGCGGTTCGGCGGTGCGCGGCGGCAGCAGGCCCCCGGCGACCAGGGTGCGCAGCGCTATCTCCTGTTCGCCCGCCATCCGGCCGAGCTCGGCGGCCTCGCCGCCGAGCTGGGCGCCGCGGCGCTGCACCATGGCCAGCACCTGCAGCACGCTGTCGTGGATGTCGCGGGCCAGCCGCTCGCGTTCCCGGGTCGCCGCCTCGATCCGCAGGGCCTGGGCGAGGGTGCGTTCGCTGATCCGCGTCACCTCGACGATGTAGCCGATGGCGATGCTGGCGACCCACACCAACAGCAGGTCGCGGACGGGCAGTTCCTCGCGCTCGACGACATTGGCGGCGACCACCAGCGTGGCGGCGACGGCCGCCCAGCGCCAGCCGCCCTTGAGCGCGCACCCCAGCGCCGCCCCCGACGTCCAGACCGCCGGCAGGGTGTGTGTGCCGTCCGCGATCCGGGCCGCGGTGTCCAGCACTCCGGTGAGCAGGATCCCGGCGAGCGCGATGCCGAGATCCACCAGCGGAAAGGTCCAGCTACAGCGTTCGGCGGAGGTGAACCGGTTCCAGGTCAGCAGGGTCCATAGGGTGAGTACGCCCATATAGAGCGCCGCGCCCAGCGGGTGGGCGTATTCGCGATGGTCGGGAATGAAGAGCGCGAGTACATAGCAGAGCGTCACCAGCCGAAAGCCGGTGAGCGCGCGCCACAAGGGCAGCTCCACCGACATGCGTACTCGGCGTGGACGCCCGGCGTGCGGTGCCATCCCCCCGTTCCCCCGGTGTTCCGCTCAGCCCTTGCGCCGCCACTTCCGGTGGGGTTCTTCGTCCACGAGTCCGGCGGCCTTCGCCGCCTCCTTCTCGTCCTTCTCCTCCTGCGCCTTGCGCTTCGCCTCCTCGGCGATCTGGCGCTTGGCGGCCGTCGCGTAGATGTCCACGTACTCCTGGCCGGAGAGCTTCATGATCTCGTACATGACCTCGTCGGTCACCGAGCGCAGGATGAAGCGGTCGCCGTCCATGCCGTGGTAGCGGCTGAAGTCCAGCGGCTTGCCGATGCGGATGCCCGGGCGCATCAGCTTGGGCATCACCTTGCCGGGCGGCTGGATCTTCTCGGTGTCGATCATCGCGACCGGGATCACCGGTGCCTCCGAGGCCAGCGCCATCCTGGCCAGACCGCCCGGCTTGCCGCGGTAGAGGCGGCCGTCCGGGGAGCGGGTGCCCTCCGGGTAGATGCCGAACAGCTCACCGCGCTCCAGCACCTCGATGCCCGCCTTGATCGCCGCCTCGCCCGCGCCGCGCGCGCCCGAGCGGTCGACCGGGAGCTGGCCGACGCCCTTGAAGAAGGCGGCCGTCAGCTTCCCCTTGACTCCCGGGGAGGTGAAGTATTCCTGCTTGGCGATAAAGGTGATCTTGCGGTCCAGGACCGCCGGGAGGAAGAAGGAGTCCGAGAAGGACAGGTGGTTGCTCGCGAGGATCGCCGGACCCTCGGCGGGGATGTTCTCCAAGCCCTCCACCCACGGCCGGAAGGCAAGCTTCAGCGACCCGCCGATGGACAGCTTCATAGCGCCGTAGAACAACCGAGAACCTCCTGTAGTGACGAGGAGACCTTAACCTGCCTACCCGCCGTGCGGCGCTCCGCGTAGGCTGAGGGACAGCCCTGCACATCCCCATCGATCGGAGATCCCGGTGCCGCTCCTCCCCGGTGCCGAGCCGTTCCGCCATGACGGCGGAGAGGTCGGCGTCCTTGTGTGCCACGGCTTCACCGGTTCCCCGCAGTCCGTCCGGCCCTGGGCCGATTATCTCGCGGAGCGCGGTCTCACCATCTCGCTGCCCCTGCTGCCCGGCCATGGCACCCGCTGGCAGGACATGCAGATCACCGGCTGGCAGGACTGGTACGCCGAGGTCGACCGCGAGCTGTGGTCCCTGCGGGAACGCTGTTCCCAGGTGTTTGTGTGCGGCTTGTCGATGGGCGGCGCGCTCGCCCTGCGGCTGGCGGCCAAGCACGGGGAGGCCGTGTCCGGTGTCGCCGTCGTCAACCCGGCCAACAAGGTGCACGGGATCGGCGCCCGGGCGCTGCCGGTGCTGCGCCACCTGGTCCGTACCACCAAGGGCATCACCAGCGACATCGCCAAGGAGGGGGTGGCGGAGGTCGGTTACGACCGGGTGCCGCTGCACGCCGCGCACTCCTTCCGCCGTTTCCTGCAGCTGGTGGACGGCGAACTGCCCCGGGTCACCCAGCCGTTGCTGCTGATGCACAGCCCGCAGGACCATGTGGTGCCGCCGGCCGACTCGGCGCGCATCCTGGCCCGGGTCTCCTCCACCGATGTCACCGAGCGGCTGCTGGAGCGCAGCCACCATGTGGCGACCCTGGACCACGACGCCGGGGCGATCTTCGAGGACAGCCACACCTTCATCGGCCGACTCGCCAAGCAGGGGACGGTTCCCCGTGGCTGAGCGCGACGCGGACCGCGATCGCGACGAGGGCAAGGACCCGCTGGACGAGGACGCGGCCTGGGCGGAACTGGTCGCGGCCTATGGCGAGCAGCCCGATCCGGAGAAGGGCCGCTGGCCCGCGTCCGGCGAGGAGACCGCCGAGCCGGCCGCACCGGCGGCGGAGCCGGAAGCCGAAGCCGCGGCGGCAGCGGAACCGCAGCCCGAGGTGCCCGTGAAGCCCGAACCCCCGGAGCGCCCGGGCGGTTTCATCGTCTACGCCCCGGGGGTCGGCCCCCGCGACTGGACGGCCGCCGAGCCCTCCGAGGGCGATGTGGACGAGGGGCACTTCGTGCCGCCGGAGCCGCCGCCGCTGCCGACCGGCGATGTCACCTCGCGGTTCGCCTGGATCGCCGTGCTCGGCGGCCCGCTGCTGCTGCTCATCATGGTGCTGCTGCGGCAGGAGTTGACGTGGTGGATCACCACCCTGGGCGTCGGCGGCTTCCTCGGCGGCTTCGCCACCCTCGTCCTGCGCCTGAAGGACAACGACGAGGACGACGACGACCCGGGGCGCGGCGCGGTCGTCTGATCCAGGGGTGATCTGTCCCAGCCCGTCCGGAGTGTCCTGCTCCGGGCGGGCTTTTCGCTGTCCGAATCTGTCATGTTCAGGGAACTCATTTGGGGCGAGCGGCGAAATAGAGGTGAACGCTGTCCGATTCCACCGGCGTTCACCCGAACGAGAGGAGCCCCGATGACCGTCGAACCGGGCGTCAGAACCGAGTCCGACGCCTCGGTGATCGCACGGTCCCAGGACGAGCCCGGGGCCTTCGCCGCGCTCTTCGACCGCCATGCCGACGCCGTGCACCGCTATGCCGCACGGCGGCTGGGAACGGAGGTGGCGGAAGACCTGATGGCCGAGACCTTCGCCACCGCCTTCCGGCTGCGCCACCACTATGACGTCGATCGCGCCGACGCCCGCCCCTGGCTGTTCGGCATCGCGACCAACCTCATCCGGCGGCACCGCCGTTCCGAGGCCCGCCGCTTCAAGGCGCTCGCCGCGGTACCGGCCCCGGTCGAACACGAGGAGGGCATCGCGGACCAGGTGGCCGCCCGGGCCAGCGCCCAGGGCGTACGCGCGGAACTGGCCGCCGCACTGACCCGGCTCTCGGCCCGGCACCGCGATGTCCTGCTGCTGGTGGCCTGGGCCGACCTCGGCTACGAGGAGGTCGCGCAGGCCCTGGGAGTCCCCATCGGGACGGTCCGGTCGCGTCTGCACCGGGCCCGCAGAACCTTGCGCGAGGCGCTGGGCGGCAGTGACCCCACAGCTTTCCGAGAGGCAGGCAACGATGCATGAGCTCGACCAACTGCGCGGGTGGGACGCCGGGGCGGCTCCGCTCACCGACGAGGCCCGGAACCGGGGCCGGATACGGCTGTTCGCCGCGATGAACGGCAGCACGCCGGTGAAGCCGGTGCGCGGCCTCCGGCCCGGGCTCGCCCTGGCGGGCGTACTCGTCGTGGCCGTGACCGCCACGCTGCTGGTGGGGCCGGGCGACGAGCGGCCGTCCAAGGACCTGGACCACGTCAGCGCCGGCACGGTGCTCCATGGCGCGGCGGCGCAGGAGCGTGAGCACGGTCCCCGACTGGCGCCGCGCCGCGATCAGTTCATCTATACGAAGACGGTCGTGATCTATACAGCGAAGGATCAGACGCGGCATGTCGAGGAGTTCTGGCGCCCGGTCGATCCGCGCAACAAGCTTGGATGGGGCTACAGCGACGGCGTCGGTCCATGGACCTCGGCGCAGTCCGCCATACCGGGCGATTCACCATCCGAGGACTGGGCGGACTTGAAGAAGCTGCCCACCGGCCCGGACAGCCTCCTGGCCACCATGCGGAACCAGCACTCGTTCGGCGCCGAGCAGACCCTGAAAAAGGCCGAATGGGGCTCGATCTACTCCGACCTCACCTCGCTGCTGCGGCAGGTACCGGTCATGCCGGAAGGGCTCCGGCCCGCCGTGTACGAGGCCATGTCCAGGATCCCCGGAGTGAAGGCGACGCGTGGGGTCAAGGACCTCCGAGGCCGTGCGGGTGTGGCGGTCTTCTTCCCCGGGGCCAAAGAAGTCTGGGACGAATTCCCAGTGCCGAAGGGAACCTTCCTCTTCGACGAGAAGACTCACGACTACCTGGGCGATTGCGACGAATGGGAGGGCCGGCGCTGCGTCGCAGGCTCCTACCTGGACGCCTACGCCGTCACCGACAAGGCCAAGCAGCGCCCCCGGAGTTAGGGGGTGTCCGATGGGTCGGTGCGGGCCCTAGGACACCGGCACCCTGAGGGCCGCCAGCACCGGAAGGTGATCCGTGGCGGCCCTCAGGTCGTGCTCCGCCACCCCCGGCAGCCCCATCGGCACCCCGCACCCCAGTACCTCCACGCCCTCCGTGGCGAAGACCGCGTCAATGCGCTGCAGCGGATCGTCCAGCCGCGTGGTGTGCTCGCGCCCCCACGGCTTGGTGGCCCAGCCGTCCTGGAGGGCATCCGCGAGGAGGCCGAAAGTGCGGCCGTCGGGGCGGTCGTTGAGGTCACCGGCCACCATGGCGTGCGGTACGTCCATCGAGGCGAGCTTGTCCAGCAACAGCCGCCCCTGGACGTACCGTTCGCCCGGGTCGATACTCAAGTGGCAGCTGATGACGCCCAGTTCGGCCCGCCCGAAGCGGAGCACGGCGGTGGCCAGGCCGCGTTGGTGCAGTCCGGGGGTGCGGGGCAGCAGCAGATCGTCGGTGCGCTCCACATGGGCGCGGAGCGAGGAGAGGATCATCGGGCCGGAGGCGGTGGCCCCGCCCGTGACATACACCAGCCCGGACAGCCGGGCGAGGCGGGCCGCGGCCTTGCGCCAGCGGAAGAAGCGGGGCGCCTCCTGGACGCAGACGACATCGGGCGCGCAGGCCTGGATGACCCGGGCCAGCGCGCCGACATCGTCACGCATGGAGCGGATGTTGTAGCTGAGTACGCGGATGACGGCGGAGCCGTCGGCTTCGGTACGGGAGGCGGGGAGGTCCGTCAGCTGGGTGAGGTTCACGGGCTGATCTTTCCCCAAGCCCGCCGCCTTCCCACGACCGGGGTGTCAGCCCTGCCGGGCCAGGTCCGCCGCGCCGACCAGCCCGGCCTTGCCGCCCAGCTGCGCGGCCAGCACCTGGGCGTGCGGCCGCCACTGCCCGCCGACCAGCCAGCGGCGGAAGGACTTGCGGATCGGTTCCAGGACCAGGTCGCCCTCGTCGGAGACGCCGCCGCCGATGATGAACGCCGAGGGGTCGAAGAGCGAGGCCAGGTCGGCCAGGCCCGCGCCCGCCCAGCGGGCCAGCTCGCGGAACGAGTCGATGGCCACCGGGTCGCCCTGCCGGGCGGCGTCGCTGATGTGCTTGCCCTCGATGCCGTCGGGGGTGCCGTCGCCCAGGCCGAGCAGGATGCTCGCGTGCTCCGGGGTGGCCTGCGCCCGCTGCCTGGCGTAGCGGACCAGGGCGCGGCCGGAGGCGTACTGCTCCCAGCAGCCCTGGCTGCCGCAGCCGCACAGCAGGCCGTCGGGAACGACCCGGATGTGGCCGAACTCGGCGGCGACGCCGAAGCGGCCGCGGCGCAGCTTGTTGCCGATGATGATGCCGCCGCCGAGGCCGGTGCCCAGGGTGATGCAGATGACGTCGTCATGGCCCTGGCCGGCGCCGAAGCGGTACTCGCCCCAGGCGGCGGCGTTGGCGTCGTTCTCGACCACGACCGGGAGGCCGACGCGCTGTTCGACCTTGTCCTTGAGCGCCTCGTGCCGCCAGTTGATGTTGGGGGCGAACAGGACGGTGGCCCGCTTGTCGTCCACATAGCCGGCGGCGCCGATGCCGACGGCGTCGACGTCATGGTCGGCGCTGACCGTGCGTACCGCGTCGGCGATGGCGTCGACCACGCCCTCGGGGGTGTCCGGGGTCGGCACCTTGCATGTCGCGAGGATCGAACCCTCTTCGTCGACCACGCCGGCCGCGATCTTCGTGCCGCCGATGTCGACGCCGATGGTGAGTCCCATGTGTCCCTCAGTTGTTTCGCTCAAACCCCACAAACACAGCCACGACCACCGTACAGGTCAGTCGAGGTCGATGTGTTCGGTGCCGGTTCCTTCGTCGCCCGGCCCGGGCCGGGTGCCCGGCCGCGGGCTGTTGTCGGCCGCGCCCCGGGTCCAGCGCTGCTCCTGGCCGCGGACCGCCGCGCGGTAGGCGGCGAGCAACTCGGAGCCGGCCGAGGCGAGGTGGTCGAAGACGTCCGGGTTGCGCTCGATGACCGGCTCGACGGCGGCCTTGGCCTGGTTGATGAGGTGCTCGGCCGCGCCCGCGAAGGGGAGCCCGAGGTCGGAGACCTTGTCGGCGACGGCGTCCACCAGCCTGCGCAGTTCCTCGGCGGCGCTGCCGGGCTGCGGTCCGTACTCCTCGCGGCGGCGGGCCCGTTCGGCGGCGAGGTCCTCGGCACAGGCCTGTTCCCAGGCGTCCGGGGCGGGCTTCCTGTCACTCATGGCGAACTCCTGGGGCTGGACTTTCCTTCGACGTTACCCGACGGGGGTGGCGCCGTTCAGGGTGTCCGCGGCCACAGAGCGGGGTCGGGCACGAAGCGCACGCACAGCGCTCCGTCGCGCAGTCCGGCGCCGGCCACGGTGCAGCGGCGCAGCGCGGACGGCAGGGGCAGTATGCGGCGGAACGGGCCGACCGCGACGATGAGTTCATCGCCGCGGCGCACCAGGCCGAGTCCGTCGCGGTCGGCGCCGGGCAGCGGGATCCGCCAGATCAGCAGGGAGTCGGTGGCGAGGCGGTCCTCGATGCTCCAGGGCTCGGGGGCGATGGGGTGCTCGAGGTGGGCGGGCAGCAGCTCGGTGAGGTCGGCGGGGCCGCGCGGGGCGCGGCCGAGGTGGGGTATCGCGGTGACGGGGAGGCCGTGGAACTCCTCGCGCAGCGCCTTGTGGGCGATCTGCTGTTCCGCCGCGAGAGCGGCCAGCCAGGGGTCGGTGGAGCCGTCCGGCAGCAGCCGGTTGGCTATCAGGCCGTCGATGCGGCAGCCCTGGAGGGCGAGTCCGGCGCGGGCGGTGCGCAGCGCCTCGGTGACCGGCGGGCCGGGTTCGGCGACCAGGCGCACGGTGGTGGTGTCCGCCTCGACCAGGTCCTGTACGGCGGCGAGTTCGGCGTCCCAGCGTTCGGCGGTCTCATAGAGCCGCTGGGCGGGCAGCGGAACTCCGGCCAGCTGGGCGAGCATCGGGCGCAGCGCGCGGGCGGCCTGTCGCTCGGGGGGCAGCAGCCGGCGGAGGTAGCGGCGCAGCTGCTCGGGCAGGGCGAGCAGCCGTACGGTCTCCTGGACCGGCGGCAGGTCGACGACCAGCAGGTCCGGCGCCGAGCCGGCGGCGGTGCGCAGGGCGGCGAGGATCGCCAGGGGTTCGGCGCCGGGGAGTTCGGTGAGCTCCTCGGGGTCGAGGGGGGTGGCGCCGAGGAGGTCGAAGAGGGAGGCGCCGCGGTCCTGGAGGTCGCGGGCGAGGGTGGTGAAGTGCTCGCCCGCGGCGATGCGGGCGGCCCGGAGTCCGGGGGCCGCTTCGATGGGTGCGGTTCCCTCCCCGGCGGCCGGCAGGGTGGTGCCGAGCAGGGCGTCGGGGGTGGGGCCGCGGTCGCTGGTGAGCAGCAGGACGCGCTGTCCCTGCCGGGACGCGGCCAGGGCGGTGGCCGCCGCGGCGGTGGTGCGGCCCGCGCCGCCGGGACCGGTGACGAGGACCGTACGCAAGGGGGAGCCTCCGGCAGTGGGTCAGGACTTCACGATGGCTTCGACGCGCTCCTTGAGCCCGGTCAGGGCGCGGTCGATGATGACCTTCTCGGCCTTGCGCTTGATCATTCCGAGCATGGGGATCTTCACGTCGACGGTGAGCTGGTAGGTCACTTCGGTGTGCCGGCCGTCGCCGAGGGGCCGCAGGCGGTAGGAGCCGTCGAGCTGGCGCAGCATCTGGGACTTGACCAGTGACCAGCTCACCACATGGTCGGCAGGCCAGGTGTAGGCCAGGGTGTGGTCGTCCTTGATGGCGCCCGCGTCGAGGACCAGGCGGACCTTGGCCGCGCGGCCCTGTTCGTCCTTCTCCAGGACCTCGGCCTGCTTGACCTCGCCGGTCCAGACCGCGTAGTTGTCGAAGTCGGCGATCACCGCCATGACCTCGGCGGGGCTCGCCTCGATCGTAATGCTCGAGCTGGTGTGTTCCGCCATCTCCGTGGCTCCTCCGTACCGGTCCGCCGCCTGTGTCTGCCGGTGAAGGCTACCTCGCGCCGCGCGTCACCACTCCAGTGCCCAGGGGATACCGGTCGAGGCGAAGTGTCCGACGTTGACGCATTCGGTCGCGCCGACGCGCATCCGGCGGGCGAGGGGCTGATGGACGTGGCCGAAGAGCGCGTATCGGGGGCGGGTGGTGCGGATCGTCTCCAGCAGGGCGGTGCTGCCGCGTTCGAAGCGGCGGGCGATGGTGTCGTAGCAGAGTTCGGGCACGTCGGGCGGGATGTGGGAGCAGAGCACATCGACCGGGCCAAGGGCGGCGATCTTGGCGGCATAGGTCTCGTCGTCGATCTCGTAGGGGGTGCGCATGGGCGATCTCAGGCCACCGCCGACGAAGCCGAAAACCAGCCCGCCGATCTCGGTGCGTTCGCCGTCCAGCACGGTGGTGCCGGGGCGGGCGTATTCGGGCCAGAGGTGGGGGATGTCGACGTTCCCGTAGGTGGCGTAGGTGGGGGTGGGGAAGGCGGCGAAGAGCTCGGCGTACTGCTTGCGGACGGCCTGCTCGATGGCGGAGTCCCGGTCGACGCCCGCCCACAGTCCGCGGGCCAGCTCGCGGGCCTCCGCGAAGCGGCGGGCGGTGCGCAGTTCGACGATGCGGTCGGCGTTCTCGCTCCCGAAGAGCTCGGGGAAGATGCCGCGCGAGTGGTCGGCGTAGTCGAGGAAGAGGATGAGGTCGCCCAGGCACACCAGGGCGTCCGCACCGTCGCCCGCCCGGGCGAGGCCCTGGGCGTTGCCGTGTACATCGCTGACCACATGCACTCGCATGAGCGCCACCCTAGGTGCTGGTCCGGGCCTTCGGAAGGGCCCTCACCTGCGGTTACTTCCGGGTCACCGAAGGGAGGGGCTAGGGTGCCCAGAGCGGTTCCGTGGCATGTGACGCAGAGAACATCTGGGCGTGACCCTCTATTCGAAAGCCATACTGGTGGGTAACGTCCGGGCAGCCAATTCACCTTGCCTGATCATGGACCGCAGCCGACGCAGCGCCCCTCGACGACGCGGCGGCGCCGGCGCCCGACGAGGAGCAGCAGTCTTGCGCGAGTTCAGCCTTCCGGCCCTTTACGAGGTCCCCGCCGACGGAAACCTGACGGATCTCATCCGCCGGAACGCCGCGCTCCACCCCGATGTCGTGGTGATAGGGCGCAAGGTCGACGGCCGCTGGCGGGACGTCACCGCGGCGGGCTTCCTCGCCGAGGTGCGCGCCGCCGCCAAGGGGCTGATGGCCTCGGGTATCCGGCCCGGCGACCGGGTGGGCCTGCTGTCCCGGACGCGCTACGAGTGGGCGCTGCTGGACTTCGCCATCTGGAGTGCGGGCGCGGTCACCGTGCCGGTCTACGAGACCAGTTCACCCGAGCAGATCCAGTGGATCCTCGGCGACTCGGGGGCCGTGGCCTGCCTGGTGGAGACCCCGGCGCACGAGGCGGCGGTCGAGTCCGTGCGGGAGCGCCTCCCGGAGCTCGAGCAGGTCTGGCGGATCGAGGGCGCCGCCGACGGTGCGGTGGAGCGGCTGCGGGCCGCCGGGGAGTCCCTGTCCGACGAGGCGGTGGACGAGCGCAGTTCGCTGGCCGACGCGGACTCCCCCGCGACGATCGTCTACACCTCGGGCACCACCGGCCGCCCCAAGGGCTGTGTGCTCACCCACCGCAGCTTCTTCGCGGAGTGCGGCAACGCGGTGGAGCGGCTCAAGCCGCTGTTCCGCACCGGCGACTCTTCCGTCCTGCTGTTCCTGCCCGCCGCGCATGTCTTCGGGCGGCTGGTGGAGGTGGCCGCGCTGATGGCCCCGATCCGGCTGGGCATGGTCGGCGACATCAAGCACCTCACCGAGGACCTCGCCGGTTTCCGGCCGACGCTGATGCTGGGCGTGCCACGGGTCTTCGAGAAGGTCTACAACGGCGCCCGGGCCAAGGCGCAGGCGGACGGCAAGGGCAGGATCTTCGACCGGGCGGCGGACACCGCGATCGCCTACAGCCGGGCCCTGGACACCCCGGCGGGCCCGTCCTTCGGCCTGAAGCTCAAGCACAAGGTCTTCGACCGGCTGGTCTACGGCAAGCTGCGCGAGGTGCTGGGGGGCAGGGCCACCCATGCGATCTCCGGCGGTGCGCCGCTGGGCGAGCGGCTGGGCCACTTCTACCGGGGCATCGGGTTCACGGTCCTGGAGGGGTACGGCCTGACGGAGTCGTGCGCCGCGACCGCCTTCAACCCCTGGGACCGGCCGAAGATCGGCACCGTGGGCCAGCCGATGCCGGGTTCGGTGATCCGGATCGCGGACGACGGCGAGGTGCTGCTGCACGGCGAGCACCTGTTCACCGGCTACTGGAACAACGAGGCGGCGACGGCCGAGGCGCTCGCGGACGGCTGGTTCCACACCGGTGACCTGGGCACCCTCGACGAGGAGGGGTTCCTCACCATCACCGGCCGGAAGAAGGAGATCATCGTCACCGCGGGTGGCAAGAACGTCGCCCCGGCGGTGATCGAGGACCGCATCCGGGCGCATGCGCTGGTCGCCGAGTGCATGGTCGTCGGTGACGGCCGGCCGTTCGTCGGTGCGCTGGTCACGATCGACGAGGACTTCCTGCCGCGCTGGCTGGCCGACCACGGCAAGCCGGCCGGGCTGACGGCGGCCGAACTGGCCGATGACGCGGAGCTGCTGGCCGATGTGCAGAAGGCCGTCGACGACGGGAACGCGGCGGTCTCCAAGGCGGAGTCGGTGCGCAAGTTCCGCATCCTGCCGAATCAGTTCACGGAGGCGTCGGGGCATGTGACGCCGTCGCTCAAGCTGAAGCGGAATGTGGTGGCGAAGGACTTCGCGCACGAGATCGAGGCGATCTACCAGCGGTGGGGGGGGGGGGGCCCCGGCCCCGGGGGCGCCCCCCCCAACACCCCCCCCCCCCCCCCCCCCCCCCCCCACCCCCCCCCCCCCCCCCCCCCCCCCCC
>NZ_JBDJPF010000096.1:0-15949 GCF_054957865.1 Streptomyces xingningensis | reverse complement strand
CAAAAGGTCCTGGCTGCATAACCAAGGACTCTACGTTTTCAGGGGATTGACACACGGCTCCCTTACCGGCCCTGCCAACTCCCGGCAACGGCCTCGGCCGTACCGCAGCAACCCCACGACGCAGTACGCCTATTCCTCCCGGATGACCATGGGCGGGCGGACCATCAGCTCGGTCGTCTACTGCCTGGTCGGGATCGTTTCCTATGCGCGGTGAGGAGGGTTCCGCCGCTGTTCGTCCGTGCTTTTCCGGTTGGCGGACCCCGTGCCAGAATCGACCATGCAGCGTTATGACGTGGTGGTGGTCGGCAGCGGCCACAACGCACTGGTCACGGCGGCATACCTGGCCCGGGCGGGCTGGGGTGTCGTCGTCCTGGAGGGGAACGACCGGCCCGGCGGGCTGGTCCGCACCGAGGAACTCACCGTGCCCGGCTTCCGGCATGACACCTATTCCTCGGCGCATCCGCTGTTCACCTCCGGCCCCGCCTATGCCGAGCTGGGGCCGGAGCTGGCCGCGCTCGGTCTCACCTACCGCAACTCCCGTTATTGCATCGGGGTTTCGATGCCGGGCGCGCGAATGTCGGGCGGGCGAATGTCGGGCGCACGAACGTCGGACTTGCGAATGTCGGACTCGCGAACAGGGGTGTTCTCCACCCGTCCCGAGGAGAACCTTGCCGAGGCCGAGCGCCTGGCGCCGGGTGACGGCGCCGCGCTCGGCGCGCTGCTGAAGGACTTCGAACCGTATGCCGGGCCGGTGTTCGGGCTGTTCGCGGCGGAGCTCAGCAGTCCGGAGTCGGCCCGGATCATCCACGGTCTGATGCACGAGAACGGGCACTACTCGGAGTTCGCACAGCTCTTTCTGCGCACCGCCCGTGACCTGCTCGAGCACCGGTTCCGCTCGCCGGTGATCCATGGGCTGCTGGCCCCCTGGGCGCTGCATCTGGGCCGTGGGCCCGACGAGGTGAACAGCGCCTTCTGGGCCGTACTGGTGCTGCTCGCCGTGACCGCGGCCGGAATGCCCACCCCCGAGGGCGGCAGCGGGCAGCTCGCCCGGACGCTGGCGGCCCTGGTCGAACAGCATGGCGGGCGGGTCGAGACCCGGCGCTGGGTGGACCGGATTCTGGTGCGCCGGGGCCGTGCCGTCGGGGTGCGTACGGCGGACGGCGAGGTCGTGCACGCCGACCGGGCCGTCGTCGCCTCGGTCAATCCCGACCAGCTGTATCTGAAGCTGCTCGCCCATGGGGGCGGTGTGGTACCGCCCGGGATCCGTCGGCAGGCGAGCGGGTACCGCTATGGGCGCGGCTGTGTGCAGATCCATCTGGCGCTCTCCGAGCCGCCGCGGTTCGAGGACGAACGGCTGGCGGCCACCGGGCAGTTACATCTCACCGATGGGCTGGACGCGCTGTCCCGTTCGGTCAACGAGGCGACCCGGGGGCTGCTTCCGGGGGAGCCGACGATCTCCTTCGACACCCCGTCCGCCGCGGACCCCTCGCGCTGCCCGGCCGGTGCGGCCGTGGCCCGGCTGCAGCTGCTCGACATTCCGCTGCGGCTGAAGGGCGACGCCGCCGGGGAGATCGACACCGGTGACGGCTGGAACGAGTGGGTGAAGGACGCCTTCGCCGACCGGGTGATCGAGCACGTCGGCCGGCATGCGCCCAATGTGCCGGGCGCGATCCTCGGACGGCATGTGATCGGTCCGGCGGACCTGGCCCGGTTCAACCCCAACTGCGGGCCGGGCGACCCCTATGGCGGAAGCCATGAGCTGGGCCAGAGCTATCTGTTGCGGCCGCTGCCCGGCCAACCTTCGCACCGGACCGTGGTGCCGAATCTGTTCATGGTCGGTGCGGGGACCTGGCCGGGGCACGGGGTCAACGGGGGCTCCGGCTATATCGTCGCCAAGGAGCTGATTGGCCGAGCGCTGGTTGGCTGAGCGCTGATCGGCCGAGTGCGGTGCGGCGAGACGGCGTGGGCACCGGGTGGCCGATTAGGCCCACTCCCCGAGGTCCCCGCACCCCGGCTAGCGTGCCTCGGCGCGGGGGTCACTCAGGGCAACTCGTGCAGGGGGCTCGCTGGCATGTTCTACTTCGTGTTCAAGTCCATGGTGCTGGTACCGCTGTTACGGTGGATCTTCCGGCCGCGGGTCGAGGGGGCGGAGCACCTGCCGCAGCGGGGCGCGGCGATCATCGCGGGGAACCATCTGTCGTTCTGTGATCATTTTCTGCTGCCCTCGGTGGTCAGGCGGCGGATCACCTTTCTCGCCAAGATGGAGTACTTCACGGGGAAAGGGCTCAAGGGGCGGCTCACCGCGGCGTTCTTCCGCGGGGTCGGGCAGATTCCGGTGGACCGGTCGGGCAAGCAGGCGGCGCAGGCGGCCGTCGATACCGCGCTGGGGGTGCTGGCGGACGGGGAGTTGCTCGGCATCTACCCGGAGGGGACCCGCTCGCACGACGGGCGGCTGTACAAGGGCAAGGTCGGGGTGGCGGCCATGGCGCTGCGGTCGGGGGCGCCGGTGATTCCCTGCGCGATGATCGGGACGTTCGAGGCGCAGCCGGCGGGGCGGCGGTTGCCCCGTCTGGTGCCGGTCACCATCCGGTTCGGGGAGCCGCTGGACTTCTCCCGGTACGCGGGGATGGACGACCAGCGGGCCGTGCTGCGGGCCGCCACCGACGAGATCATGTACGCGATCCTCAGGCTCTCGGAGCAGGAGTATGTCGACACCTATGCGGCCGAGGCCAAGGCCGCGCTGCGGGCCACGGCCGTGCCGGTGTCCGTCAGAGAAGGCCAATCGCCGCCGGCAGCAGATTGCCCACACCCGGTGCCAGTGCGCAGGCCAAGGCCGATCCGGTCAGTGCGCGGCACACGCCGAGCGCCGGCCCCAGCAGGAACACGGACGGCAGTACGCCGCAAATCACCTTGGCGTTGAGGGGGTTGAGCCCGTAGTCGCCGAGGTGGACCACGGCCCAGTCCCCATCCCGGGCATCGTCCTGGTCTCCCGGACCGGTACCGGAACACCCGCCAGGACTGTCAGTGCCGGCCGGTAGAGTGCGCGTCCTCATATCGAACGCAGCACCGTGGGGAGCTCATGCGCACAGAACTCGCCGACACCACCCGTCGGTTGGCCGCCGTGCTGTGGCGTCAGCACAGCGTGTACCGCGACCGGGCGGGTGGCATGGTGATCCGGGGTGACCATGTCCAGCGCTGGATCAGCCTCGCTCCCACCGGCAGTTCGGGTGAGGTCCTGATACGGGCCGGCCGCATTCTCGACGGCGGCACCACCGCCCCCGCACGCTCGGAGGCGGTGGTACCGATCACCGGCGGGACGGAGGCGCTGGCCGCGGTCTGCCGCCGCCTGCTGGCCGAGACTGCCCCCGCCGAAGAACCGCCGCCGTCGCGGCCGGCGCCCGTCCGGCGCCCGGTGAAGGCCAGGCGGACCCGCCGCTCCTCCTGGGTGATCATCGCGACGGTGACCGGCGTCGTGGCCCTCGTCCTGCTCGTCTCCTACCGTGCCCGCAGTGGCATGTGAGGTCATCGGGTGCTCAGGCAGTAACCGCGTTTGGGCACCGTGCGGATCAGCCCGGCATGCGGGCCCAGCGCCTTGCGCAGCCGGGCGATGGACACCTCCACCGCGTGCCCGTCGGCCCGGCCGTCCGGCCAGGCCCGGCCGAGCAGTTCGGCCCGGCTGAGCACCCGCCCACGGCGCTCGGCGAGGACCCGCAGCACGGCCGCCTGCTGGGGCGGCAGCCACACCGGCCCCCCGGCGCAGAGCAGTGCGTTGCCCTGCAGCACCAACGGCTCGGGGGCGGGCCGCAGTTCCCACCGGCCGCGCCGGGGCAGGACCCGGTCCAGCGTCCGTACCAGCGCACCGAGCCGGCCCCGCTCCGGACAGTGCACCGGCACCTCGGCCGCCAGCAGCGGCTGGGCGCACAACGGCCCGACGCAGAAGGCCGGTACCTCCTCGCGCAGCGCCCCGAGCAGCCGCTCCCGCAGGCCGGCCGTGGCCGCCGCCTCCAGCAGGGCCACCACGGCCGGTGCACTGGTGAAGGTGAGCGCGTGCACCTCCGCGCGCACCGTCGCCTCCACCAGCCGGCGTACCGGCTCCGGATCCCCGGGCGGACCCCACCGGTATACCGGAGCCTCGATGACCTCCGCGCCCCGCTCCCGCAGGGCGGCCGCAAAGCTCTCCAGCGGTGCGCCGTGTTCCTGGACGGCCACCCGCCGACCGCGCAGATCGCGGGCGAGCAGCCAGCACAGCAACTCCTGACTGGCCTCGGTGGCAGGTGAATACGCCTCCTCGAGACCGCTGGCCCGCACCGCCCCGGTGGCCTTGGGGCCACGGCTGACGACCATGGCTCCCCGGCACAGCCGGACCAGCGCATCGGAGGTGCCCCACCCCTCGGCGGCGCTCATCCAGCCCCGCCAGCCCACGCCCGTGGTGGCGACGACATAGTCCAGCGGCGCGGAAAGGCAGCGCTCGGTGGCCCGGCGCAGGGCGGTGTCATCGCCGAGCGGCACCAGGCTCAGGGCCGGTGCCTCGATGACCCGGGCGCCCCGGCGCACCAGCAGCGCCACCAGCTCCTCGCGGCGGCGGGCCGCCGTCACCCCGACGGTGAAGCCGGTCAGCGGCCCGGCGGCCGTGGTGGTTCCCATGCGCGCAGGCTCCCGCCCCCGTGTTGCCGCAGGGTTGCGCCCCTGTGATGCGGGGGTCAGCACCGGCCCGTCCGTGTTAACAACCGATGCCCCGGACATCACCGGGCCATGGACCGGGCGTGCGGGGACCGTACCCTGCCCGCAACATCCCGGACCCCGCCCCGGCACAGGCGGCACCGATACTCGAGTCATGACGACGACCGACACCCACTGCCCCTACTGCGCCCTGCAGTGCGGCATGCGACTGCGGCCCACGGCCCCCGGCGCACCGTCCGGCGCACCGCCGGTGGAGGTCGGCGAACGCCCCGCCTTCCCGGTCAACGAGGGGGCGCTGTGCGGCAAGGGGCGTACGGCCGCGGCCGTACTGGCGGGTGCCGCCCGGCTGACCGCCCCGCTGATCCGCGATCCGCGCACGGGAGTTCTGGGCGAGGCGTCCTGGGACCGGGCCCTGGACCGGGTGGCGGCCGGTCTCCGGGAGACCGCCGCCCGGTCCGGGGCCGCGTCGGTCGGGGTCTTCGGCGGTGGCGGCCTGACCAATGAGAAGGCCTATCTGCTGGGGAAGTTCGCCCGGGTGGTGCTGCGCACCCCGCACATCGACTACAACGGGCGCTTCTGCATGTCCTCGGCCGCCGCCGCGCACCGGGCGGCCTTCGGCCTCGACCGCGGGCTGCCGTTCCCGCTCGAGGACATCGCCGGCACCGGCTGTGTCATCCTGGCCGGCGCCAACCCCGCCGAGACCATGCCGCCCGCGCTGCGCTACTTCACCCGGATGCGAGCGGCCGGCGGCCGGCTGATCGTGGTCGATCCGCGCCGCACCCGGACCGCCGAGCACGCCGATCTCCATCTGCGCCCGGCCCCGGGCACCGATCTGGCGCTCGCCCTGGGCCTGTTGCACCTGGCGATGGCCGACGGCCTGCTGGACGAGGAGTTCATCGCCGCCCGTACCACCGGCTTCGAGCGGGCCCGGGCCGCGGCCATGGCCCACTGGCCCGAGCGGGTGGAGGAGATCACCGGAGTGCCGGTGCCCCAACTGCGCGAAGCCGTGGGGATGTTCGCCGCCGCCCGGTCGGGCATGGTCCTCACTGCCCGCGGCAGCGAGCAGCACAGCAAGGGCACCGACACCGTCCGCGCCTGGATCAACCTGTGCCTGGCCACCGGCAAGGCCGGGCGCCCCGGCAGCGGTTATGGCTGTCTGACCGGCCAGGGCAACGGCCAGGGCGGCCGCGAACACGGGCAGAAGGCCGACCAGCTCCCCGGCTACCGCTCCCTGACCGACCCCGAGGCCCGGGCCCAGGTCGCGGCCGTCTGGGGAGTGCACCCCGACACCCTGCCCGGACCGGGCCTGTCCGCCTATGAGTTACTCGACCGGGCGGGCACCCCCGACGGCGTCCGGGCGCTGCTCCTGCTGGGGTCCAACCCGGTGGTCTCGGCCCCGAACGCCGCCCACATCACCGAGCGCCTCACCTCCCTCGACTTCCTGGCCGTCGCCGATGTGGTGCTCTCGGAGACCGCGGCCCTGGCCGATGTGGTCCTGCCGGTGGCCCAGTGGGCCGAGGAGACCGGCACCACCACCAACCTCGAGGGCCGGGTCATCCTGCGCCAGAGTGCCGTCGCGCCCCCGGACGGGGTCCGCACCGATCTGTCCGTGCTCAAGGAACTGGCCGCCCGGCTGGGCGTGGACCGGGGCTTCCCCGACGATCCCGAGGCGGTCTTCGAGGAACTGCGGCGTGCCTCGGCGGGCGGCCCCGCCGACTACGCGGGCATCAGCTACCGGCGCATCCGGGCCGAGAACGGCGTCTTCTGGCCCTGCCCCGACCCCGCCCACCCGGGAACGCCGCGCCTGTTCCTCGACCGCTTCGCCACCCCCGACGGCCGGGCCCGCTTCGCCGAGGTGAGCCATCGCCCGCAGGCCGAGGAGACCGACCCCGCCTATCCGCTGCACCTGACCACCGGCCGGGTCGCCGCCCAGTACCAGAGCGGCGCCCAGACCCGGCGGGTCGCCGAACTGAACGCGGCCGCCCCCGGCCCCTTCGTCGAACTCCACCCGCACCTGGCCGAGCGCCTGGGCGTCACCGAGGGAGACCTGCTGGCGGTCACCAGCCGCCGCGGCCGCTCCCTCGCCCCCGCCAGGATCACCCGCGCCATCCGCCCCGACACCGTCTTCATGCCCTTCCACTGGAGCGGACCGGGCCGGGCCAACACCCTGACCAACCCCGCCCTGGACCCCCAGTCGAAGATGCCGGAGTTCAAGGTCTGCGCGGTACGGGTGGAGGCGGTACGGGTGGAAGCGGTACGGGAGGAAAAGGCCGCGCCGGGTGGCCGGTCATGAGCGCGGCACGGATCGCGGTGGTCGGCGCCGGCCCGGCCGCCGCCCGCTTCGCCCACCAGCTGCTGTCCCAAGTGCCCGCTCATGCAGTTGAGTTGACGCTGTATGGAGCGGAGCGGCACCCGCCGTACAACCGCACCCTGCTCGCCGAGGCCCTCACCGGCCGCTATCACAACACCGCCCTCGGGCTGCCGTATGGGACGGCCACCGAGGTCCGCACCGGCACCGAGGTCACGGCCGTCGACCCCGGCGCCCGGGCGATCCGCCTCGCCGACGGCGCCACCGTCCGCTACGACCACCTGGTCCTCGCCACCGGAGCCGCCCCCGTCCTGCCCGCCCTGCGCGGGCTGCGGGCCGGCGACGGCAGCCTCCTCGGCCATGTCCACCCCCTGCGCACCCTCGACGACTGCCAACGCCTCAGGGACGACGCCCGGCAGGCCACCCGGGCCGTGGTGATCGGCGGGGGAGTGCTCGGCGTCGGCGCCGCCCGGGCCCTGGCGGACAGCGGACTGGCCACCCACATCATCGACCACGCACCCCGGTTGATGGCCCGGCACCTGGACGCCGAGGCCGCCCGACTGGTACGCCGACACCTCACCGCCCTCGGTGTGGTCACCCACCTCGGCACCCGCCCCCTCGCCCTGCACGGCACCGACCGGGTCCGCGCCGTCGAACTGGCCACCGGCCACCGGCTGGAGACCGACCTGGTGGTCCTCGCCTGCGGAGTGCGCCCGCGCACCGCCCTGGCCCGGGCCGCCGGGCTGCGGGTCGGCCGGGGCATCGTGATCGACGATCAGCTGGCCACCTCGGCCCCGCACATCCACGCCATCGGCGACTGCGCCGAACACCGCGGCGTCGTCCACGGGCAGGCCGGGCCCGCCTGGGAACAGGCCGACGTGCTCGCCGCCCGCCTCTCCGGCACCAGTCCGCAGGCGCACTACCCCGGCACCCGCCCGCTGCTCCGGCTGACCGCCGGAAGCCTCCAACTCGCCGCCTTCGGCCCGCCGGACGCCCACCGCACCGACGTCCACGACGTTCTGCACCTTGCCGACGCCACCCGCGGGACCTGCAAAAGGCTTGTCCTGCACGGCGACCGGCTGGTGAGCGCCGTCCTGCTGGGCGACCTCGGCACGGTCGGCGACCTCATCCGCATCTGGCGGCGCGACGAGCCACTGCCCGCAGACCCCTCGCCCCTGCTCAACCCCGAAGGAGCCCACCCGTGACGTCGCCCACCACCCAACGCCGCCGCCTGGTCCTCGTCGGCCACGGCATGGTCGGCCAGCGGTTCCTGGAGGCCCTGTACGAACAACCGGGGGCGGCCGCGAACTGGCGGTCGACGGTACTCGCGGCCGAACCCCGGCCCGCGTACGACCGGGTCCGCCTCACCTCGGCCCTCACCGGAACCCCCGTCGACGAACTGTCCATGTGCCCGCCCGCCTTCCTCGGCACCCATGGCATCGAGCTGCGCCTGGGCGATCCCGCCGTCGCCGTGGACCGCCGTACCCGGTCCGTCACCACCGCCGCCGGCCACCGGGTGGGCTATGACGCGCTGATCCTGGCCACCGGCTCCGACCCCGTTGTGCCACCCGTACCGGGCCATGACGCCGAGGGCTGCCATGTCTACCGCACCATCGACGACGTCACCGCCATCCGCACCCGCGCGGCCGGGGCCCGGACCGGCGCCGTCGTCGGCGGCGGACTGCTCGGCCTGGAAGCCGCAGGGGCCCTGCGCGCCATGGGACTTGACACCCATGTGGTGGAGCTCGCACCACGGCTGATGGCTCTTCAGATCGACGAGACCGGCGGCGCACTGCTGCGCCGGGAGATCGAGGGCCTGGGAGTCGCCGTGCACACAGGAGCCGGCGCCCAGGCCATCGAGACCGGACCGGACGGCCGGGTCCGTGCGATGACGCTCTCCGACGGCACCGCCTTCGCCACCGACCTGGTGGTCTTCTCCGTGGGTGTACGGCCCCGGGACCGGCTCGCCCGGGACTGCGGCCTGCCCGTCGGCGAACGGGGCGGCATCACGGTGGACGCCCACTGCCGCACGGCCGACCCGCGGATCTGGGCCATCGGCGAATGCGCCCGCACCGTGGACGGCAAGGTGCATGGGCTGGTCGCCCCCGGCTACGCCATGGCCGAGACCGCGGCCCGCCGACTGTGCGGCTCCGGCGGCGAGTTCACCGGCAGCGACAACGCCACCAAGCTCAAGCTCCTGGGCGTGGAAGTGGCCAGTTTCGGCGATGCGCACGGCACCACCCACGGCGCGCTGGACGTCCTGTACGCCAACAGCAGGGCGGGCGTCTACAAGAAGCTGGTGATCGGCGCCGACGGCTCGCTGCTCGGCGGCATCCTCGTCGGGGACACCGACGCCTACCCCACCCTGCGCCCGCTCACGGGCAACGGCAAGCCACTGCCCGTACCGGCGGAGCGGCTGCTGTGGCCCCAACCGGCCGGATCACCGGCCTCGCCCGCCGCGCTGCCGGACGAGGCCGTCGTCTGCTCGTGCCACAACGTCACCAAGGCCACCATCCGGTCGGCGGTCGGGGAACGGAAGTGCACCTCCGTCCCCGCCGTCAAGAAGTGCACCAAGGCCGGTACCGGCTGCGGAAGTTGCGAACGGACCCTCGGCGCGATCGTCGCTGCCGAACTCGCCGCATCCGGTGTGCGGCCCGCCGGCGGGCTGTGCGAGCACTTCCCCCACACCCGCGCCGAACTCCACGAGATCGTCGGGGTCAAGGGCATCACCACCTTCACCCGGCTCCTCGCCGAATACGGCACCGGCCAGGGCTGCGCGATCTGCAAGCCGGCCGTCGCCTCCATCCTGGCCGGACTCGGCGACGCATCCCATGTCCTGGACGGTGAACAGGCCGCCCTCCAGGACACCAACGACCACTTCCTCGCCAACCTCCAGCGCAATGGCTCCTATTCCATCGTGCCGAGGATCCCCGGCGGCGAGATCACCCCCGACGGTCTGCTCACCATCGGTGCCATCGCCCGTGACTTCGGCCTCTATACGAAGATCACCGGCGGACAGCGCATCGACATGTTCGGTGCCACCGTCGACCAACTCCCCGAGATCTGGCGCCGCCTGGTGGATGCGGGCTTTGAATCCGGACACGCCTACGGCAAGGCCCTGCGCACCGTGAAATCCTGCGTCGGCCGGACCTGGTGCCGCTATGGCGTCCAGGACTCCGTCGCCCTCGCCATCGAACTCGAACTGCGCTACCGGGGCCTGCGCGCCCCGCACAAGATCAAAGCGGCCGTCTCCGGCTGTGCCCGGGAGTGTGCCGAGGCGCAGAGCAAGGACTTTGGTGTCATCGCCACCGCCGAGGGCTGGAACCTCTATGTCGGAGGCAATGGCGGCATGACGCCCCGCCACGCCGACCTGCTGCTGACGAACGCCGACCGGGCCACCCTCATCCGGACCGTCGACCGCTTCCTGATGTTCTACATCCGCACCGCCGACCGCCTTGAGCGCACCGCTCGCTGGCTGGAACGCCTCGAGGGCGGCCTGGGCCATCTGCGTGCCGTCATCGTCGACGACGCGCTCGGCATCGCCGAGGAACTCGACGAACTGATGGTCCGTCATGTCGACGGCTACCAGGACGAGTGGGCCGCGGCGCTGGCCGACCCCGAACGCCTGCGCCGCTTCGTCTCCTTCGTCAACGCCCCCGGCACCCCGGACCCCACCGTGCGGTTCGTCCCCGAACGCGCGCAGCTCCGCCCCGCCCGCCCGGACGAAAAGGCAAGCGCCCGATGAGCGACACCGAACTCACCCCGGACACGCTCGTCGAAATCGGCGACGGCACCACCTGGACCACCGTCTGCCGCTACGGCGACCTCACCCCCGGACGCGGCGTGACCGCACTCGTCGGCGGCGAACAGGTCGCCCTCTTCCGCGACCCCGGCGGAGCGCTCTACGCCCTGGACAACCGGGACCCCTTCAGCGACGCATGCGTCATCTCCCGTGGCATCACCGGGAGCCGGGGCGGCGTACCGGTGGTGACCTCACCCATGTACCGGCAGACCTTCGACCTGCGCACCGGCGCCTGCCTCGACGAGGACACCGCCCCCGACGGCACCCCGGCCGCCCTGCGCACCTGGGCGGTCCGCACCAATGCCCCCGCCCCCGCCCGTACCCTGCCGGAATGGCGGCCGGAGGACCCCGGCTTCTGGGAACGCACCGGCGCCCGCACCGCCCGCCGCAACCTGGTGCTGTCCGTCCTCACCGAACACATCGGGTTCTCGATCTGGAGCATGTGGTCGGTACTCGTCCTGTTCCTGGGGCCGGAGTACGGCATCGACCCCGCCGGGAAGTTCACGCTCACCGCCGTACCCACCGCCCTCGGCGCGGTCCTCCGGCTGCCCTACACCCAGGCGGTCGCCCGCTTCGGCGGCCGGAACTGGACCGTCATCAGCGGACTGCTGCTGCTCCTGCCCACCGCGCTGATGGCCCTCGTCCTCCGCCCGGGCGTCTCCTACACCACTCTGCTGGTCACCGCCGCAGTGGCGGGAGTCGGCGGCGGCAACTTCGCCTCCTCCATGGCCAACATCAACGCCTTCTACCCCCAGCGACTCAAGGGCCGGGCCCTGGGCATCAACGCCGGCGGCGGCAACCTCGGGGTGCCCGCCGTACAGCTCGTCGGCCTCCTGGTGCTGGCCACCGCCGGGGCCGGCCACCCCCGGCTGCTCCCGCTGGTCTACCTCCCGCTGATCGTGCTCACCGCCCTCGCGGCGGCGCTGCGGATGGACAACCTCCCCTCCTCCGGCGAGCGGTCCGCGCTGCGCGAGATCCTCGCCGACGGCCACACCTGGGCGGTCTCGGTGCTCTACATCGGCACCTTCGGCTCGTTCATCGGCTTTGGCTTCGCCTTCGGCCAGGTCCTCCAGGTGCAGTTCCAGCAGCAGTTCGACACCCCGGTCAAGGCGGCGGGCCTCACCTTCATCGGCCCGCTGCTGGGCTCCCTGTCCCGCCCGCTGGGCGGTGCCTGGGCCGACCGGTACGGCGGAGCCCGGGTGACCTTCGCCGTCTTCTCGGCCATGACGGCCTGCGCCGCGCTGATCCTGATCGCCGCCCAACAGCGGCTGCCCGTCTGGTTCTTCATCGGCTTCATCGTGCTCTTTGTGCTCAGCGGCATCGGCAACGGGTCGGTCTACCGCATGGTCCCCGTCGTCCACCACACCAGGGCGCTGGCCGCCATCCGGTCGGGCGCCGACCCCCGCACCGCCCAGGACACCGCACACCGTCACACCAGCGCCCTGATCGGCCTGGCGGGCGCGATCGGCGCCCTCGGCGGCCTGCTGGTCAACATCGCCTTCCGGCAGTCCTTCCTCGCCACCGGCAACGGCGACCCCGCCTACCTCGCGTTCCTGGTCTGCTATGTGGCCTGCGCCGTTCTCACCTTGCTGGTCTACCGTCGCCGGGCCTGACCGCCGGTCCGTTCAGGGCAGCGGCTGCTCGGCCCAGATGACCTTGCCCCCGGGGACATACCGGGTGCCCCAGCGGTCGGCGAGCTGGGCGACCAGGAACAGGCCGCGGCCGCCCTCGTCCTCGACGGCGGCATGCCGCAGATGCGGCGAGGTGCTGCTGGTGTCGGAAACCTCGCAGATCAGCTGGCGGTCGCGCAGCAGGCGCACCCCGATCGGGCCGGCGGCATGCCGGATCGCATTGGTGATGAGTTCGCTGAGGATCAGCTCGGTGGTGAACACCGCCTCCTCCAGCCCCCATTGGGCGAGCTGCCGGGTGACGGCGGCGCGCGCCCCGGCCACGACCGCGGGGTCGGAGGCAAGCTCCCACTCGGCGATCCGGTCCGTCGGCAGGATGCGGGTACGGGCGACGAGGAGGGCGATGTCATCGGTCTGGCGGTCGGGCAGCAGCGCGCCGAGCACCGCGTCACAGGTCTCCTCCGGCGACCGCCCCGGGTGCGCCAGTGTGTCGGCCAGGATCTGCAGCCCGGTGTCGATGTCCCGCCGACGGTCCTCGACCAGGCCGTCGGTGTACATGACCAGGCCGCTGCCCTCGGGCAGCCGCAGCTCCACCGCCTCGAAGGGCAGACCGCCCAGGCCGAGCGGCGGTCCCGCGGGCAGCTCGGGGAACTCCACGGTGCCATCGGGGTGGACGAGCGCGGGCAGGGGGTGGCCCGCCCGGGCGAGGGCACAGGTCCCGGAGACCGGGTCGTAGATCGCGTACAGACAGGTGGCGCCCATGACCGGCGCCTCCTCTTCCGCCGTGGCCGCCTCCTGGTCGATGCGCAGGACCAACTCGTCCAGATGGCCGAGGAGTTCCTCCGGTGGCAGGTCGAGCGAGGAGAAGTTCAGCACGGCCGTGCGCAGCCGCCCCATGGTGGCCGCCGCGTGCAGGCCGTGGCCGACCACGTCGCCGACGACCAGCGCGACCCGGGCACCGGGCAGCGGGATGACGTCGAACCAGTCGCCGCCCACCCCGGCCTGGGCGGGCAGATAACGGTAGGCCACGTCAAGGGCGTTCTGCTCGGGCAGGCCGCGCGGCAGCAGGCTGTGCTGGAGGGCGACGGCCATGGTGTGCTCGCGCGTGAAGCGGCGGGCGTTGTCGATGCACACCGCGGCGCGCGCCGCCAGCTCCTCGGCCAGCGACAAGTCGTCCTCCTCGAAGGGCGCGCTGTCGCGGGTGCGCCAGAAGGTGGCGATGCCCAGCAGCACGCCGCGGGCCTTCAGCGGCACGGTGATCATCGAGGCCATGCCATAGTCCTGCACCTGCTGGGCGCGTGCGGGGTCCTGGGCACGCCAGCCGTCGGAGACGGACAGGTCGGGGACGAGCACCGGCCTGCCGCTGACGAAACCGACGGCATGCGGCGTGGGGCCCGCGAAGGTGGTCAGCCGACCCGGCTGGTAGAGCGGGTTGTCGTCGCGCAGGCCGGTGACCGCCACCCGGCGCAGCACCGCGACCCTGCCGGGCCGCGCGGGCAGCAGGGGCTCGCCGCCGTGCAGCACCTGCTCGGCGAGGTCCACGGTGGCGTAGTCGGTGAACCGCGGCGAGGCCACCCGGGTGAGTTCCTCTGCCGTCTGCCGGACATCGAGAGTGGTGCCGATGGCCACACCCGCGTCGTACAGCAGCCGCAGGTGCTCCCGCGCGACCTCGGCCTTCCCCGCGAGCGCGCGCAGCTCGGTGGAGTCCCGCAGGGTGGCCACGCTGCCCGGCGGGCCGCCCCGGCGGTCCGTCGGCCGGTTGCTCACCGCCAGCAGCCGGTCCCCGACGGGCAGCACCTCGTCGGTGACGACGCGCCCGGACACCAGCAGCTCGGCCATCCGGGTGTCGAGGCCGAGACCGGTGACGGGCCGCCCCTCGGCGTCCGGCGCCAGGCCGAGCAGCCGGCGCGCCTCGTCGTTGGCGAGCAGCACCCGGCCGTCGCCGCCGACGATGACCACACCTTCGCGCACCGCGTGCAGCACCGCGTCGTGGTGTTCGTACATCCGGGTCATCTCGGCCGGGCCGAGACCATGGGTCTGCCGTCGCAGCCGCCTGCTCACCAGGGCCGTCCCGCCCGTCGCCAGGAGGAGCGCGCCGCCGCCCACGCCGAGGAGCACCGGCAGCTGGGCGCCGACCGCGCTGCTCACTTGGCTCGCCTTCATCCCGGATGACACCAGGCCGACGACGGTGCCGTCCGAGTCCGTCACCGGGACCACCGCCTGGACCTCGTCGCCGAGCGGGCCGTGCACGTCCTCGATCGTGACGTGCCCGTTCTGCGCCTGCGAGATGGTGCCGATGAACTTCTTCCCGATCAGCTCGGGAAGGGGGTGGGTGTAGCGGACGCCGTCCCGGTTCATCACGACGATGAAGTCGACCCCGGCCAGATGGCGGGTGGTCTCGGTGATCGGCTGGAGCACCAGGGACGGGTTGGGGCCGCGCAGCGTGGCCACCAGGCCCGGCCCGTTGGCGAACGCCTGGGCCGTCGCGAGCGAGCGGGCGCGCGCCGCGGCGAACCGGTCGCTGCGCGCCTGGAACAGCAGGGTGGTCACCGCGGCCACGACGAGCAGCAGCACGATCAGCACCTGCAGCGCAAACATCTGACCGGCGACGCTGCGGATGCCCGCCACCGACCGCAGGCGCGATCTCTGGCGCTGTCCCCGGGCCATGCCTTCTGTCTACCGTGCGTCGCGCCGCGCCGCGAACGGTGCGCCGGGGGCACCCCCCAGGTCCAGTGCGTACTGCTCGGGCGCCGCGTCATAGGAGTAGAGCTCGGCGTAGCGGCCCCAGTCGGTGGCGGTCTCCAGCTGCTCGGTGACCTGTTCGCTGGTGTAGTGGTGGGCCAGCAGATCGCGGAAGAAGCCCGCGCGCAGGGCGCCGCCGGTGCGGCGCAGGCTGGTGACGATCAGCTTGACCAGGGGGGCGGCCTCGACCACCGCCGCGGCGAAGATCCTCTTCGACTCCTGGACGTCCGCGCGGGCGAAGGCGGCGCCGCGCGGGGTCAGCAGCAGGTCGCCCTCGCGGATGACGGCGAAGCCCAGCAGGTCCAGGGCGTCGACCTGGGGCAGCAGGTCGTCGACCTCCAGGCCCAGCTCCTCGGCGAGGTCCGCGAGGTCGCAGCGGTCGCCGTGCTGGGCGATGATCTCGGCGAGGCCGGACAGGCCGTCGACGCTGGCCTGCGGGAGCGGCGTGTTGGCCAGGGTTCGCCTGGCGAGTTCGCAGGGTTCGGGCGTGGTCCGGCCCGGCAGGTGCGGGGCGGTCTCCTTCGCGCGGCCCGTCATGACCTGGTAGACGGCGTCGATGAGGGCGTCGAACTCGGGGGCGTTGC
Organism: Streptomyces xingningensis; assembly: GCF_054957865.1. Taxonomy (NCBI): domain Bacteria; kingdom Bacillati; phylum Actinomycetota; class Actinomycetes; order Kitasatosporales; family Streptomycetaceae; genus Streptomyces; species Streptomyces xingningensis. Next base: position 205 of record NZ_JBDJPF010000096.1, on the reverse strand, counting down.
GGTCGCGGGGCCGCTCCAGCGGCACCTCGAAGGTGGCCTGCAGGGTGCCGGGGCGCGAGCCGAGGACGACCACCCGGTCGGCCATCAGCACGGCCTCCTCGATGTTGTGGGTGACCAGGACGACGGCCCGGGTGGGGAACTGGCCGGAGGCCCACAGTTCGAGCAGTTCGCCGCGCAGGTTCTCGGCGGTGAGCACGTCCAGGGC
>NZ_JBDJPF010000095.1:0-16050 GCF_054957865.1 Streptomyces xingningensis | reverse complement strand
GAACCGTCAGCTTCCCCTTCGCCCGCTGCGCCTGGGTAGCCCGCTCACCGGGACCGTCGAGCACCCGCCGCTTCAGTTCGGCGAGTTCGGCCAGCCTGCCCTGCATGCTGGTGTCGGTGGTGGTCATGTCGCTGCCTCTTTCCGGACAGCCCGAAAACCCCGGCGCTGGATGCGCACCGGGGTTTTCGAGGAGATATGGGGGAGATAGGGGGGAGTTGGGGGGTGCTGCCGGGAAGCCGTCAGCCGGCCGGCTGCCAGGAGGAGAGGATTCCGGCCGCGACGGCCTCCTTCAGCCGGGGGGCGCCCGCGTCCTTGTCGGAGATCAGCGGCGGCTCGGTGAAGTCCCAGGGGAGGTCGAGGTCCGGGTCCAGGGGGTCGATGTCTATCTGGGTGCCGGGGACATAGCTGCTGGAGACCACGTAGCAGATGCAGGTGTCCTCGGCCAGGGTGAGGAAACCGTGCCCCACGCCCTCCGGCACATAGACCGAGCGTCCCGAGGCGGCGTCGAGGACATTGGTCTCGTACTGCCCGAACGTCGGTGAGCCGATGCGCAGGTCGACCAGGATGTCCCGCAGTTCGCCGCGCACACAGGTCACCAGCTTCGCCTGGCCGGGCGGGATGGCGACGCTGTGCAGGCCGCGCAGGGTGTTCCTGCGGGAGACCGAGTAGTTGATCTGGGCGGGGACGAAGTCGATGCCCGCGACCCGCTTCAACTCGTCCGAGCGCATGGCCTCATAGAAGTTTCCGCGCTCGTCCGGGATGAGGTCCGGGGTGACGACAAAGGCTCCGGGGATACCCGTTTCGGTGATGTGCATGGGGAGTCCTCACTCATCGTGCGAGTGTTCAGGCCATGGCCGAGGGCTGACCGGTTTGGGTCTCCTCGCCGATGGCGGGGTCGGCGGCGGCCAGGGGCTGGGCCCGGCGGGTCGCCTTGAGGAACCAGGAGGTGATCAGGCCGAGGACGCCGACCGCCGAGGCGTAGAGGAACACCTGGTGGATGCCGCCGGCGACGGCGTGTTCATAGGCGGAACGGACCGTGGCGGGCAGCTTCTCGAGGCTCGCCGCGTCGATGCGCGCGCCCCCGCCGCTCACCACCTTGCCGCCCGCCTCGCCGAGCCGGTCCACCATCACCTGGTGCACCTGGTGGGAGAAGACGGCACCGGCCACCGCGACACCCAGCGAGCCGCCGAGGGTGCGGGCCAGGGTGATGGTCGAGGAGGCGACGCCCAGGTCCTTGAGCTCCACGCTCTCCATGCCGACCTGGATGGTGTTCTGCATCAGCAGGCCCACGCCCAGGCCGAGCACGGCCATGTAGCAGCCGGTTTCCACCCGGCCGGTGCCGACGTCCATCCTGGTCATCAGCAGGACGCCGGCGACCAGCAGCGCCGAGCCGGTGATCAGGGCAAGCCGGAACTTGGCGTGCTTGGTGATGAATTGGCCCGAGGTCATGTTCACTCCGACGATGCCGAGCACCATCGGGAGCATCAGCAGACCGGAGTTGGTGGCGGAGGCGCCCTGGACGGTCTGCTGGAACAGCGGCAGGAAGGTCATCGCGCCGACCATCACAAAGCCGAGCAGAAAGCCCACCGTGGTGACCAGGGAGAAGTTGCGGTCGCGGAAGACATGCGGCGGCAGCATCGGCTCGGCCGCCCGGCGCTCCACAAGGAGGAAGGCGACGGTGGCGGCGACGAAGACCACGCCGAGCCCGATGATGATCACCGAGTTCCAGGCGCACTCGGTGCCGCCCCAGGTGGACAGCAGCACCAGTGCGCTGATGGCGGCGGTCAGCAGCACGGCGCCCGCGTAGTCGATCCGGGCCTGGGAGCGCTGCTTGGGCAGGTGCAGCCAGGAGACCAGCATGACGAAGGCGAGGGCGCCGAGCGGCAGGTTGACATAGAAGCACCAGCGCCAGCCGAGGTGGTCGGTGATCAGGCCGCCCGCGACCGGGCCGCCGACCATGGCGACGCCCATCGCGCCGGAGATCATGGCCTGGTACTTGCCGCGCTCGGCCGGCGGGATCAGCACGGCGATCAGCGAGAGCGCGCCGACCATCAGGCCGCCGGCGCCCAGTCCCTGGAGCGCACGGAAGGCGATCAGCTGGCCCATCGACCGGGAGAGCCCGGAGGCCGCGGAGCCGACCAGGAAGATGGCGATGGACGAGAGGAACATCCCCTTGCGCCCGTACATGTCACCGAGCTTGCCCCAGATCGGGGTGGCCGCGGCGGTGGCGAGCATATAGGCCGAGGAGACCCAGGAGAGGTGGTTGAGCCCGCCGAACTCACTGACGATCGTCGGCATGGCGGAGCCCAGGATCAGGTTGTCGAGGGACGCCAGCAGCATGGCGATGGTCACCGCACCGACGACGGCATAGGTACTGCGCGGCGTCGGCGCCGCCGAAGGCGCCTGGGCCACGGTGGATTCCTGCGACATGATCTCTCCCCATGAGGTATGTGGGAGCCCCGGCAGACGAACCGCATCACTTACTTGCCGACGGGCTAGTTAATACACGAGGAAGATATGGGCTAACTAGCCGGGCGTCAAGTAGGCTTGGGTTGGCCGGGGAGCGCTGGATCCACCACGGCAGGACGGAACAAAGGAGCACCACCACATGGGCAACACCCCCCACCCGCGCAGGAGCGACACCCGCGAGCGCATCCAGAGCACGGCCCTGGACCTCTTCGTCCGCCACGGCTATGAGAAGACCTCGCTGCGCGAGATCGCCGAGGAGCTCGACGTCACCAAGGCCGCGCTGTACTACCACTTCAAGACGAAGGAAGACATCCTCGGCGCCATCTCCGACGAGATCGGCAGGCCGGTGGACGAACTCATCGCCTGGGGGGAGGAACGGCCGGCCACCCTGAAGACCAAGCGCGAACTGCTGCGCCGCTACAGCGAGACCCTCAGGGAGGCGGCACCGATCTACCACATCCTCCATGAGAACCAGGCCTCGCTCGGCTCGCTGGACATCGGTGAGAAGCTCCGCGACCGGGTGGTCCGCCTCTCCCGGCTGATCCACGCGGGCGGCGGGCCGCTGCGCACCCACGTCCGCTACTCCACCGCCGTACTCACCGTCCACTTCGGCGCGTTGACCATGGACGCCATTCCGGGTGACCCCGAGGAGCGGCGGCTGGCCACCCTCGAGGTCGCCCTGGAGATCCTGGAGTCAGCCGTCGAGAAGACCGGCTGACTCCCGGACCGCGCCGAGCAGCGCGGCCTGTGCCCGGGAGTCCTGGTACCGGAAGACGCCCTCGCGGACGGACCGGGCGAAGGCGGCCAGGGCGCCCGCCACCTGGTCGTCCGGCTCCAGGGGCAGTTCCTCGGTGCCCGTCCGGGTCTCGATCCGCACCAGCGGGCGGTGGTCGGCGGGCGGGGAGAAGACCCGGTCGAGGGTGATCCGGCCCTTGCTGCCGTGCAGTTCATAGCTGTTGCGGTAGCCGTGGTCCATGCCGAAGGTGAGCTGTGCGGTGACGCCGCCGGGGGTGCGCAGCAAGGCCGCTCCGGCGGTGTCCACCTCACGCCCGGCGCCGGTGGTGAGCTGGGCGCCGAGCACCTGCAGCCCGTCGCCCAGCAGGTGCAGGGCGGCCCGCAGGGGGTAGACGCCCACATCCCACAGGGCGCCGCCGCCGAGCTCGCGGCGGTGGCGGATGTCGTCGTCGGCAAAGGCGGGGACGGTGAAGGCGGCCTGGAAGGCGCGCAGTTCACCGATGGCCCCGCCGTCCACCAGCCGCTGCACGGCGGTGTGCTGGGAGTGATGGACGAACAGCACGTTCTCCATCAGCGCCAGGCCGCGCTCCCGGGCGAGCTCCAGGAGCCGCTCGGTACGGGCGAGGTCGTCGGTGAGCGGCTTCTCGGCCAGTACATGCTTGCCGGCCAGCAGCGCCTTCTCCACCCACTCCGCGTGCAGGGCCAGTGGCAGTGGCACATACACCGCGTCGATGTCCTCGCGTTCGAGGAGCCCGGCGTAGCCGGGCACGGGGTCGGCGCCATAAGGGGCGGCGGTCTCCCGGGCCTTGGCCAGGTCGCGGCTGGCGACGGCCCGTACCTCGGTGTGCGGTCCGGCGGCCATGGCGGGGAGCATCCGGCGGCGGGCGATCTCGGCGCAGCCGAGGACGCCGAAGCGCAGGGGGGCGGTCATCGGCCGTGCACCGCCGTGGCGTTGAGGCAAGCGAGCAGGGTGCGGGCCTGGACATTGACGTAGTGGCCATGGCGGACGAGCGTGGTGAGCTGGCCGGGGGTGACCCAGGCATAGCCCTCGGGCGCCTCGGCGGGGACGTCGCCCTCGTCGGCTTCCTCGGCCTCGACGAGCAGATAGCGGCTCTCGGCGTTGAGGAACCGGCCGCCCTCCTCGGAGTGCACGGCCTCGTAGCGGATCCTGGCGGGGTCGGCGCCCAGCACGAAGTCCAGGAAGGGCGGGCGGTCCGCCGCATCCAGCAGGGCGTAGTTGCCGGGGGTGTACTGGACGGTGGGGCCGAGCTCCACGGTGTCCAGGAAGCCGCCCTCCACCCGCGCCTGCGCCAGCACATGCGGGACTCCGCCGAAGGTGCGGGTGACAAAGGCCGTCACCCCCAGCCCGACCGGCTCGAAGAGCGGCTGGGTCCAGCGGGTGACCTCCCGGTTTCCGGCCTGCACGGAGACGGCGACCACCCGGAAGAAGCGGCCCTCGTCGTGCTCGATGGTGGTGTCGTCGCGCTTCCAGTCCCGGACGTCCCGCAGCGGGATGCGCTCGGCGCGCACCTCGTGCCGGGAGCGTTCGGCGGTGAACCAGGACCGCAGCTCGGTGTCCGAGTGCACCGCCTCCGGGTGGGCACCGCCGAAGGGGATGCAGGACAGGACGGTGCGCGAGTCCATGTTGACCACATTGTCCTGGAGCAGGAGTTCACCGATCTGGCCGAGGGTGAGCCAGCAGAAGTCGTCGAGCAGTTCGACCTCGCCGACGGCCTCGACGACCATGTTGCGGTTGGACTTGTGGTAGAACCATGAGCCGTGTTCGGACTGGAGCACATCGGCCAGCACCCGGCCCCGGCCGGGCTGGGTGAAGTACTCGATGTACTTCACATCGGCGCCCCGGTGGACCTTGGTGTAGTTGCTGCGGGTGGCCTGGACGGTCGGCGAGAGCTGCAGCAGCTTGCGGTTGCCCGGCTCCATCTTGGCCTGCATCAGGAAGTGCAGGACACCGTCGAACTCCTTGGCCAGGATGCCGAGGATGCCCACCTCGGGCTGCTTGATGATGGGCTGCTCCCACTCCGGGAAGGGCGCCGGGCCACCGCTGACCCGCAGGCCCTCCACGGTGAAGAACCGCCCGCTGCGGTGCACCAGATTGCCGGTGCGCTCCTCGAACGACCAGCCGTCCAGCGCGGCGAACGGAATCCGGTCCACCCGGAAGGTGTTGGCGCGCCCGCGCCCGGCGAGCCACTCGGTGAACTCCTCGGTGCGCAGCAGCGCGCCCCGGGTGGTGGCCGCGGACCTGGCTATGCGGTCGGCGAGCCGGTCGTCCGCACGCTGCCGGAGCGGGGTCCCGGCGGCGCGCGGCTCGGCACGGTTGGACAACATGCGCTGACTCCCTGGGGTCTGGTTCGGTACGGTGCGCCGGCTGCCGTAGCCGGTCAACGGCGGTGCCGGGCGGTGCGGTTCTCCAGCACGGGCACCAGGTCATTGGGGCCGGGGGTGGCCGTGCTCTCGGCGTGGAGCTTGGCGGCGCCGTCCTGGAAGGAGGGTTCGGTGAGGATCCGGACCAGACTGTCACGGAGCGCCGCGGCGGTGAAGGAGGCGCTGTCCAGCACCAGTCCGGCGCCGTTGGCGGCCACATAGCGGGCGGTGGTGAGTTCGCTCCACATCGGCATGGGGGTGATCAGCTGGGGCACCCGGGAGGCCACCGATGCGGCGAAGGTGCCGCCGCCGCCGTGGTGGATGACCGCGGAGCAGGTGGGCAGCAGCAGGTTGAGCGGGATGTAGTCGACCAGCCGGACGTTCTCCGGGACGGTGCCCAGGGCGGCCCGCTCGGCGGCGCCCACGGTGGCGACCAGCTCCACGTCCAGCCCGGCGACCGCCTCGACGACCTCGGGGAAGGAGACTCCGCTGCGCCGGAACAGCTGCCGGCCCCGGCCGCCGATGCCGAGGGTCAGCGCCACCCGGGGCCGCTCGGGCCGCTCGTGGGCCCAGTCGGGCGCCACGGACGAGCCGTTGAAGGGGATCCGGCGGATGGGCTCGTAGTGCAGGCCGGTGGGGAGCCGCAGGCCGGGGGGCATCGGGTCGATGCTCCACTGGCCGAGCAGCATCTCCTCCTCGTACTCCAGGTCGTACTCCTTGGCCATGCCTTCGATCATGGCGAGCATGGGGTCCTCGCCCGGGGCGTAGTGGGTGCGGGCGCGCTCGCGCAGCAGGGCGATGTTGTCCTGGCCCCACAGGAAGCGGGCGTGGGCGGCGCCGGTGACCCGGGCGGCCACGCCGGCCACCGTGCAGAAGGGGTCCCACAGGACGAGGTCGGGCTGCCAGCGGCGGCAGAAGCCGACCAGGTCGGGGAGGAGGGAGCGGAAGATCGCCGAGACCCCGCGCATCCTGAGCCACTGCTCCTCGAAGCGGGCTTCGTCGTCGGCGGTGGTGTCGACGGACATCAGGTCGTCGAGGTCCTGGAGCTTCTCGACATCGTTGTTGAGCTCGATGGCCTTGGCGAAGTGCTCGCCCGCGCCCATCGGCACCGCGGTGAGCCCGGCCTCGGTGACCAGGTCCGTCGCCTCGGGGTGGACGAGGACGCGGACCTGGTGGCCCGCGTTCTGCAGGGCCCACGCGAGGGGCGCGATGGGGTGCATGTGGGCCGCCCCGGGAAAGATGGTGAACAGTACGCGCATGGGTGTGGGTCCAATCAGGTTGCGGACGCGGGGTGTTCAGACCTCGGCCGATACGCCGTCGGCGAGGAAGGTGTCGATGACCCGGCGGTAGTAGCCGGGGCCGAAGGCCGCGGCGACGTCCGGCACCAGGTCGCGCAGCTTGTCGATGGAGATCACATGGTGGCTGCCCGCGTCCCGGTACTCGCGGCGGGCTCCGGTGCCCAGGCCCTGCTCGAGCCGGTCGACGATCAGCTCCACCGGGACGGCCTCGCCGGAGGCCACATTGACGGTCTCGCCGCGCAGCCCCTTGGTCAGCAGCCGGTCGATGACGGCGACCACATCGTCGACATGGACCAGGTCGCGCACCGCGCCCCGGTGGATCCACACCGAGCCCTCGCGGAGCTGCCGCACCAGCGTGGGCAGCAGCTGGTGCGGCGGCTGCCCGGGGCCGACCAGATGGCCCAGCCGCAGGATCAGGAACTCGGCTCCGGACGCCCGCAGTTGCTCCTCCAGGGCGAGCTTGTGGGCGCCGTACGGGGTGCAGGGGGTGACCGGTTCGTCCTCCCGGCCGGGGCCCTCGCAGGCCCCGTACATTCCGGTGGAGGCGGTGGAGAAGAACAGCAGTGCCCGGCCGGTGGCCCGGCAGCGCTCCGCCACGTCCCGCAGCAGGTCGGCCTCGCGCCGGAAGTCGGCCTCCGAGGTGCCGACCGCCCAGGACACCCCGGCCGCCAGCACCACGACATCGGGGTGCCGGTGCGCGAGGGGTTCGAGGTTCCGCGCGATAAACCCTTTTCCTATGATTTCCATTGGAGGGTCCCCCAGTTCGGGAAGAGGTCGCGCATCACTTGCCGGCCACGAATTCCTTGACCGAGTCGACGACGTAGTCGAGCATCTGGTCGGTCAGGGCGGGGTAGACGCCGACCCAGAAGGTCTGGTCGGTGATGATGTCGCTGTTGGTGAGGTCGCCGACGATCCGGTGCGGCTGGTCGATATAGGCGGGGTGCCGGGTGAGGTTGCCCGCGAACAGCCGCCGGGTGCCGATCTTGCGGCCCTCCAGGAAGTCCACCAGCTCGGCCCGGGAGTAGGGCGCGTCGGGCCGGACGGTGAGGGCGAAGCCGAACCAGCTGGGGTCGGACTTGGCGGTGGCCTCGGGCAGCAGCAGGCCGGGGACGCCGTCCAGGCCGTCGCGCAGCCGGCGCCAGTTGCGGCGGCGGGCGTCGATGAAGGAGTCCAGCTTGGCCAGCTGGGTCAGGCCCAGGGCGGCCTGGATGTCGGTGGCCTTCAGGTTGTAACCGACGTGCGAGAAGATGTACTTGTGGTCGTAGCCCTCGGGCAGGGTGCCCATCTGGTACTTGAACCGCTTGAGGCACTTGTCGTTCTCGCCCGGCTCACACCAGCAGTCCCGGCCCCAGTCGCGCAGCGACTCCACGATCCGGGCCAGCGCCAGGTTGGAGGTCAGCACACAGCCGCCCTCGCCCATCGTCAGATGGTGGGCCGGGTAGAAGCTGACCGTGGTCAGGTCGCCGAAGGTGCCGGTGAGCTGCCCGTCGTAGGTCGAGCCGACCGCGTCACAGTTGTCCTCGATGAGGAACAGTTCGTGTTCCACGGCCAGTTGGGCGATCTCCGCGACCTCGAACGGGTTGCCCAGGGCGTGCGCGATGATGATCGCCCGGGTCTTGGGGCCGATGGCCGCCGCGACCCGCTCCGCCGTGGCGTTGTAGGTGCCCAGCTCGACGTCGACGAAGACCGGCACCAGGCCGTTCTGCAGGATCGGGTTGACCGTGGTGGGGAAGCCCGCCGCCACGGTGATCACCTCGTCGCCGGGCCGCAGCCGCCGGTCCTCCAGCACATGGGAGGTCAGCGCCGAGACGGCCAGCAGGTTGGCGGAGGAACCGGAGTTGGTCAGATGGGCCTTGCGCCGCTTGAGCCGGCGCGCGAACTGCGACTCGAACTTGCGTGAGCTGCGCCCGGCGGCGATCCGCATCTCCAGGGCGGCCTCCACCAGCGCCACCCGGTCCTCCTCCTCCAGCACGGCGCCGGACGGCCAGATCTCGGTGGTGCCCGGTACGAATCCGCCGTCGGCCTGATCCTCCTGGTGGTACTTGCGCACCGCGTCCAGGACGAGCTCTTTCTGCTCGCTCATCTCGCGTTTCCTTCCTCAAACCAGTTGTGTGTCGGTGGGCTCGGCCGTGGACTTCGCCGCCGCGAGCAGGCTCCGCAACGACTCCTGGAGGTCATGGCGCGGCTCCCAGCCGAGCAGCCGCCGGGCCTTGGCGATGTCCAGCCGCTGCCACTCGACGTCGGCGCGGCCGCCCGGGGCGTCCTGTTCGACGATGCTCACCGGGCGCCCGGTGAGCGCCGCCAGCCGGTCGATCAGCTCCCGGACCGGCACGGCCTCGCCCCGGCCCACGTTGATCACCTGGCCGCGGACGGTGTCCTCGGGGGCCGCCGCGGCGGCCAGTACGGCCGCGGCCACATCCCGTACGTCCACGAAGTCCCGCCGGGCCCGCAGCGGGCCGAACCGCAACTCCTCGGCGCCGTCGGCGAGTTGTGCACCGACCTTGCCCAGCAGGCTGCCGTGCGGGGCGCCCGCGCCGCAGACATTGGCGACGCGCAGCACCACTCCGTTGAGCCCCACGGTGCGGGCGGCCCGCAACACGGCCTCGGAGGCCTGCAGTTTGGCCTGTCCATAGGGGGTGACGGGGGCGGGTTCCCACTCCTCGTCGGTGGCGGCGCCGAGCGCCCCCGGCCCGTACTCATGGACGCTGCCCAGCTGGATCAGCCGGGGCCGGCCCGGCAGCGGGACGAGCGCGGCCACCAGGCGGTCCACCAGGTCGGCGTTGAGCAGGCGCATCCGCTCCTCGGTCACGCCCCACACCGCACCCGCCGCGTTGACCACCGTGTGAGCGCCGAACCCGGCGCACAGCCCGGCGAGTTCGCCGGGCGTGGCGGTGGCCAGGTCCAGCGCATGGCCGCCCGCCCCGCCGCCGCGGCGCGAGACGCTCAGCGTCGTCGCGCCGGCGGCGGCGAAGGCGCCCAGCAGTTCCCGGCCGAGGAAGCCGGTGCCCCCGAGCAGCACCACCCGCTCAGGCATGGGCACCGTGCTTGACAGCCTTCCACCAGCCCGGGTTGTCCCGGTACCAGGCGACGGTGTCGGCCAGGCCCTGCTCGAAGGAGGTCTGCGGGGCATAGCCCAGCTCCTCGCGGATCTTGGTCTCCTCGATGGAGTAGCGCAGATCGTGGCCCTTGCGGTCGGCGACCCTGACGATCGCCGACTCATCGGCGCCGAGCAGTTCCAGCAGGGCGTGGGTGATCTGGACATTGGTGCGCTCGTTGCCGCCGCCGATGTTGTAGACCTCGCCGGCCCGGCCCTTGGTCAGCACCAGGTGGATGCCCCGGCAGTGGTCGTCCACGTGCAGCCACTCGCGGATGTTGCGCCCGTCGCCGTACAGCGGCACCTGCCTGCCCTCGAGCAGGTTGGTGATGAACAGCGGGATCAGCTTCTCGGGGTGCTGGTAGGGCCCGTAGTTGTTGGAGCAGCGGGTGATGGACAGGTCCAGGCCGTGGGTCTTCCAGTAGGAGCGCGCCACCAGGTCCGACCCGGCCTTGGAAGCCGCGTACGGGGTGTTGGGCATCAGCGGCCAGTCCTCGGTCCAGGAGCCCTCGGCGATCGAGCCGTAGACCTCGTCGGTGGACACATGCACCACCCGCTGGACGCCGGTGCGCAGGGCCGCCTCAAGGACGTTCTGGGTGCCGCCGACATTGGTGCGGACGAACTCGGCCGCGGCCTCGATGGAGCGGTCGACATGGGACTCGGCGGCGAAGTGCACCACCGCGTCATGGCCGGGCAGCAGGTCGAGCAGCAGCGGCAGATCGCAGATGTCGCCCTGGACGAAGGTCAGCCCGGGGTGCTGCTCCGGGAGGTTGGCCCGGTTGCCCGCGTAGGTGAGCTTGTCGAGGACGGTGACCTCGGCGTGCTCCGCGCCGGGGTAGCCGCCCGCCAGCAGGGTGCGCACATAGTGCGAGCCGATGAACCCGGCGGCGCCGGTGACGAGGATCTTCATGCCGCAACCTCCACGCGGGTGTGGTCACCGACGACGAGCCGGTGCTGGGCGGCGCCGGTGTCTCCGGCGCCGACGGTGGCCGAGCGGCCGATGAGCGAGCCGTGCAGGCCGCGTACGTCGCTGACGGCCGCGCCGTCGAGGGTGATGGAGTAGCTGATCCCGGCCCGGCGCAGTACGTTGTCACGCCCGATCGCGGTGTGCGGGCCGATGTGGCTGTCCTCGACGACGGTGCCGGCGCCGATCACGGCCGGGCCCTCGATCCGGGAGTTGACGATCCGGGCGCCCGCCTCGACGACCACCGCTCCGGTGAGCACGCTGTCCGCGTCCACCTCACCGGCGATGTCCGGACGGAGGTCGTCCAGGAGCCTGCGGTTGCACTCCAGGACGTCCTCGACCCGGCCGGTGTCCTTCCAATAACCGTCGTACTCCCGGGCCCGGACGTCGGCGCCCTGGGTGACCAGCCACTGGATGGCGTCGGTGATCTCCAGCTCGCCGCGGGCACTGGGCTCGATGGAGTCGACCGCCTGGTGGATGGCCGGGGTGAAGAAGTAGACGCCGATCAGGGCCAGGTCGCTGCGCGGCTCCTTGGGCTTCTCCACCAGCCGCAGCACCTCGCCGTCCGGGCCGAGTTCGGCCACTCCGAAGGCGGTGGGGTCGGTCACCTTGTGGACCACGACCTGGGCGGCCGGGCGTTCGGCGCGGAACTCGGCGGCGATGTCGGCCACGCCCTCGGGGAGCATGTTGTCGCCGAGGTACATGACGAAGTCGTCGTCGCCGAGGAAGTCCCGGGCGATGGCCACGGTGTGCGCCAGGCCGCGCGGGGCGTCCTGCGGAATAAAGGTGACCTTCACCCCGAACCGGGAGCCGTCGCCGATGACCGGGGCGATCTCATCGATGCGGTCGCCGACGATGATGCCGATCTCGGTCACCCCGAGGTCCCGGATGTTCTCCAGGACGTGCTCGAGCACCGGCTTGTTGGCGATCGGTATCAGCTGCTTGGGCATGGAGTAGCTGAAGGGGCGCAGACGGGTTCCCGACCCGCCCGACAACACCAGGGCTTTCATGACAGGGCCTCTCTCTGGGGAATCGGTTGCCAGGGGAAATCGGTTGGCAGTCAGGCGAGTTGTTCGAGATCGGCGACGACCCGGGCCGGTGAGGGCATCCGGTCCGCCTCGTCGCGCAGTTGGGCGGCCGCCTTGGCGTAGCGCTCCTCGCCGGTCAGCCGGTCGAGCAGGCTCCGCAGCCTGGGCACCGAGGTCTGCAGGAAGGGCTCGGCGAGCTGGAGCGCCGCCCCGGAGGCGGCGAGCTGGTCGGCGTGCCAGAACTGGTCGGACATCTGCGGCAGGACGAGCTGCGGCAGGCCGGCCCGGATGGCGTTCATGCTGGTGCCCGCGCCACCGTGGTGGACCAGGGCGTCGCAGCGGTCGAGGAACAGCTGCAGCGGCACCGGGTCGATCAGGCGGACGTTGCCGGGCAGCGGGCCGAACGCCTCGCGCAGGTGCTCCGGAACGGTGGCGACCGCCTCGGTGTCCGGCAGCCCGTCGAAGGCCCGCAGCACGGCACGTACCAGTGGGATGCCGTCGAGCTCCAGGGTGCGGGTGCCCATCGACACGGCGACCCGCCGGACCTTCCGGCTGTCCGCCGGGCCGTCCTCGGTGACCCAGCCGGGCACCAGGCCGCCGCCGTTGGAGTGGACATAGCGGATGGGGGTGCCGGGGGTCGCCCAGGGGAGCTGGAGGGAGGGCGGGCAGGGGTCGAGGATCACATCGGGCTCGCGCAGCCCGGATATGCCGTGCTCCCGGGCGAGTTCGCCCATCATCGCGCGGGCCCGCGGGCGGCCGGCGGTGGAGATGGGGTCCACGCCCCAGCGGTGGTGCACCACCGGCACCCCGAGGATGTCGCCCAGCAGCAGCGAGGAGAACTCCAGCTGGTCGGAGACGATCAGATCCGGGCGGAATTCCCGCGCCGCGTCCAGGGCCAGTGGCAGCATCCGGGTGGCGTTGCGCCACCACACCACCGCGAAGGCCCCCATGTTCTCCTCCGCCGGGCGGGGGGTGAGCTCGGCGAACCGGCGGCCGGGGAACTCGGCGAAGCGTCCGCGCAGATAGTTGTCGACGTTGAAGCGCTCGCCCAGGGTCAGCCCGGTGAGCCCGTTCCCGGCGAGCCCGTCCGTCACATCCGGCTGGGCCGCGACCAGCGTCTCGTGGCCGGCCGCGCGGAACGCCCACACCAGGGGAATCAGCGGGGTGAAGTGGGTGGCGACGGGGGTGGAGAGGAACAGTACGCGCATCACGCCTCCTTGGCGCGGGAGTTGAGGTGCACCAGCCGCTCGACGACGCCGGTGACCTCGGCGGGCGTCGGCAGCGAGGCGATCTCGCGCCGGATGGCACGGGCCCCCTCGCGGTAGCCGGGGTCGGTCAGCAGATCGCGGCAGGCCGCGGCGATGGCCTCGCCGGTGGCCTCGGCGGCCGCCAGCACCCGGCCCGCCTTGGCCCCGGTGACCCGGCGCGCGCCCGGCAGGAAGACCTGCGGCTTGGGCAGGATCAGCTGGGGGGTACCGGCGTTGAGCGCGGTGATGGTGGTGACCCCGCCGCCGTGGTGCACGATCAGGTCGCAGGTCGGCGCCACCACATCCAGCGGCACCCAGCCGATGCGCAGCTCCGGGAAGGTCTCGCGCAGCCCCGCGGCGATGGACTCCGGGGCGGCGACGACCAGTTCGACGTCCAGCGAGCCGATGTCGTGGGCCAGCTCGCGCAGGAAGCCCTCGCTGTTGGTCAGGGTGACCCGGCTGCCCGCGGTGACACAGACCCGGCGGCGCTCCCCCCGGGTGTACATCCAGGGCTCCAGCGGCCGCTGTTCATTGCCGGGGATCCACCGCATCGGGTGGGCCCCGGCCGAGCTGGGCGGGCGCAGGCTGGGCGGGCAGACATCGACCAGCAGGTCGGGCCCGGGCAGCCGGGCCAGGCCCAACCGGGCGAGCTCGGGGGCGAGTTCGGTGTCGGCGTGCGGGTCGATCCCGGTGACGTCCATGCCGTCCCAGGTCTGCCGCACCTGGGGGATGCCGAGGTGGGCGGCGAGCAGCGGCGCCGCATAGGACATGGTGCCGCCGACCACCACATCCGGCCGCCAGTCGGCGGCCAGTGCCAGCAGGGCGTCCAGGCTCGCGGCGGCCAGCCGGGCGAACCAGCGGCCGGTGTGCTCCTGTTCCTGGTCGAAGCCCTGCGGCGGCGACAGCGGGTTTCCCGCGCGGTCGGTGCCGACCAGGCTCTCCAGGCTGCGGTCCGTCACCGGGACGCCGGGGATTCCGGCCCTGGCCACGGTCGGCATCATGTCCTCGGTCGAGGCCATGAAGACTTCGTGTCCGGCGTTGCGCAGGGCCTGCGCCAACGGCGCCAGGGCGAACACGGTGGCCGGTGCCGCACCGGCGATAAACAGGGCTTTCACGATTCTCCTTCGACAGGCGGGGGTTCCGGTACGGCAGGCTTTTGACCGGCGGGGCTCTGACCGGCGGGAATGTGATCGGCAGGGATGTGCCCGGCGGGGTCCGGCAGGGCCAGGGCCCGTACGGCCCGTGCGGTCCGTGCGGCTCCGTCGGCGCCCAGCACGGCAGCGGGCAACAGGCGTACGGCGGGCGGGGGTTGGGCCGGGCGCCGCACCGCGACGGCGGCGGCGGGGTCGGTGCCGGTTCCGTAGACGAGGCCGTCGAGGGTGAGGTCCAGGACCGTCCAGCCCGGTGGACGCCGCCCGGTCGCGTCCCCCAGGTAGTCGGCGGACGCGGGCCGGGTCAGCCCGGTGCCGAGGCCCTTGAGGTAGGCCTCCTTGCGCGTCCACAGCCGGGCGAACGCCCGCGGTCCGGCCTCCGGGGGCAGGGTGGTGAGCTCCGCCCGCTCGGCCGGGTGCAGGGCGGGGGCGCACAGGGTGACCGTCTCGGGGTCCGGTGCGGCCTGTACGTCCACCCCCACCGGGTCGGATGCCACCCCCATCAGGGCGAGTCCCCCGCCGTGGGTGAGCGAGAAGTGCAGTGGCGGGGGCGCTCCTTCCGGCGTACCGGCCAGCCGCGGCCTGCCGTGCGGCCCGCCGCAGCCGGGGCATGGCTCCCTGGTCAGCCGGATCCGCTCCGGGGTGGTCCGCAGGTACGCGGCGAGCAGCCGGCGCAGGGCGAGGTGGGAGGACACATAGAGCAACCGGTCGGCGGGGCGCCGGAAGGCGGCGGCCCGGCGGTTCTCCTCGGTGTCGAGTTCGGGTGAGGGGATCGACCGGAGGAGGGTTTCGGGAAGGGGCGGAGGGAGTAGCCATAGGTCGAGCACGGGTGCCCTCCGGGTTGTGAGGGTGGGGAGGCGCCCAGAGCGCGGGCCGGGGCGGAGCCCCGAGCGGGGCGCGAGGGCGCGGGCCCCGAACCGGGGCGCGGAGATCCGTCAGAAGCGCCCTAGGGGGTGTCAGCCCTCGCACCGGCGTCCGGGGGTCGAGCCCCGTCACACGGCGGAGCCGCATCGCGCCCGGCCACCACACCGCTGAGCCCGACCGCCAGCCCCGCCAGCCCGACGGCGGTCACCAGCACCAGCGCACCCCGATGCCCCAACGCCGCCACCGGCACCAGCACCGCGACCCCGCCCAACTGCACGGACGCCTGGTACACCGATCCGACCGCGGCCTGCCGCTCCCGCTCGACACCGCCCAGCGCCTGCATGTGCAGCGCGGAGAAGCCGAGCACAAAGCCGACCCCCACCAGCAGCACCGTCGGCAGCACATCCGCCGGATACGAATGCGGCGTACCGGCCCGCAGATAGAGCGCATAGCCGAGCGGCGGCGCGGCCGCGCCCAGGGCGATCAGCCGCGCCGGGCCGACCCGGGCGACCAGCCGTCCGGCGAACGGCGCGGCCACCGTCAGCAGCAGCGCCCCGGGCAGCAGGGCCAGCCCCGTGCGCAGCGGTGACCAGCCGGTGGTCCGCTGCAGCTGCAGGGTGGCCAGGAACAGGAAGCCCCAGTAGGAGCCGTTGAGCGCGGCGGCGCCCAACGCCGAGCGCAGCAGCGGGCGGTGGGCGAGGAGCCGGAGCCCGGGCCGGGGGCCTAGGGGGTGTCCGATGGGTCGGTGCGGGCCCTGCGGTGTCTGGTGATGGGGGCACCTCCCAGCGTTAGCTGGGGGAGGATCGCAAGGCGGAGCA
>NZ_JBDJPF010000094.1:0-16617 GCF_054957865.1 Streptomyces xingningensis | reverse complement strand
CGCCTTGCAGCTGCACGCACCGGACGCCGCTCGCTGATCCGGCCTAGATCTTCAGTACACTCCTAGGGGGTGTCCGATCGGTCGGCACAGGCCCTGATCACCGGGTCGCCGCGAGTGCCGCCGCGGCCGCCAGCACGGCCCCCGCGGCAAGCACCGCGCCGGTGCCGATGAACCGCCCGAGCGGCACCCCGACCCCCTGCGCATGGCAGCGTTCGAACCACAGCAGGGTGGCCAGCGACGCCCAAGGAGTGATCACCGGGCCCGCGTTGGTGCCGATGAGCAGCGCCAGCAACTGGTCGTGATTGGCCACCGGAACAACGGATTCCGCCGCCAGATAGACCGGCAGGTTGTTCAGCGCGTTGGACATCCCCCCACCGACCGCCCCGGCCCGTAGCATGCCGGGCAGCCCGCCGTCCGAGCCCACCGCGGCGGACAGCACATGGTGCAGCCCATGCACATCGACCGTCTCCACCACCAGGAACAACCCCGGCACCAGGACCAGTAGCCGCCAGGGGACCAGGGACAGCCGCAACACCGACCTCCGCCGCACCGCGAAGGCCGCCACCGCCACTGCGGCGGCCGCCGCGGAAGCCGCCCACAGCGGGATGGCCGCGACCAGTATGGCCAGCAGAAAACCCGCGCACGCCAGCGCGCACACCCGGAACAGCACCCGGTCGGCGGGCCGGTGCGCAGCCGGCGGAACATATCGGTCCACGCCTCGTCTGCCCCGGCGCCAGTAGAACAGCCACAGACACCCCATCGTCACCGCGATCGCGGCCAGTTGGGGAGCCCACATCCGCGCGGCCAGGCCCGCGGGGGAGAGCGCCACCCGGTCGGCGGCCAGCAGATTCGTCAGATTGGACACGGGCAGCAGCAGGCTCGCCGTATTCGCCAGCCACACCGTGGTCATCGCCAGCGGCACCGCCGCGATCCCCACCCGCGACGCCAACGCCAGCATCACCGGGGTCAGCAGTACCGCCGTGGTGTCCAGATTGAGCGTCATCGTGGTCACCGAGGCGAACCCCACACACAGCACAAACAGCACGCCATAGCTGCCCCGGCCCGCGCGCGCCACCGTGGACGCCACCACATCGAACACCTCTGCCCGGCTGGTCAGTTCGGCCAGCACGATCACCGTGCCCAGAAACGCCAGCAACGGCGCGATCCGCGCCATCGCATCACGCGCGGGCTCGGCGGGCAGCAGGCCGCCGGCCAGGCACAGCAGCCCGCAGGCCAGTATCCCTCCGGCCAGCCAGTCCAGTGGATGCAGACGGTTCACGGCACGCACGGGTCAGAGCATCGCACACGTTTCGTACGATCCGGTGACCCGGGGTGACGCGATCCGTACCATGGACACCATGGTCGAGCGCCGGGAACTCACGGGACAGCAGGGGCCGTTGGACTTCTTCATCAGCTACTCGCCGGCCGACGAGCGCTGGGCGTCCTGGATCGCCTGGACCCTGGAAGAGGCCGGATACCGCACCGTTCTCCAGGCATGGGACTTCGTCCCCGGCACCAACTTCGTCGACTTCATGGACCGGGGCGTCAGCGAGTCCGCCGCCGTGATCGCCGTCCTCTCCCACCACTACGAACGCTCCCGATACGGCCGCATGGAGTGGCAGGCCGCGCTGCGCGCCGACCCCGACGCCCCCGAGCGCAGACTGATCACCGTCCGCGTCGAGGACATCCCGGTCGAGGGCCTGCTCGCCACCATCACCTATGTCGACCTGGTCGGCGTCCAGGAGAGCACGGCCGCCCGTGACCTGCTGCTCACCCGCATCGGTCAGGCCGTGGCCGGCCGGGCCCGGCCCGACCGGCACCCGGGCTTCCCCGGCGGCCCGGCCGGCCCGCCCGCGGCCCCGCCGGACACCCGGCCGCTGCCCGAGCGGCAGCCCGGCAGCCCGGGCTGGGCCGGACGCCGCCGCCCCGCGGCCCCGCCCCGCTACCCCCCGGCCACCGAGAACGGCCATGCCCGGGAGGCGGTGTGCGTCCTCCACCTCGCCGGACCCGGCTTCGGCCGCGGCGCCGACCCCGCCGAACTCCAGGCCGCCATCTGGAGCGACCTCGTCGAACTCACCGACGCCGGGGCACCCGCCCCCGACCTCCTGGTCGTCACCGGCGACCTCACCGCCTCCGGCAGCCCCCGCGAATGCGACCAGGCGCTGACCTTCCTGACCGGACTGCGGGCCAGACTCGGCCTGACGGCCGACCGGCTCGCGGTCGTACCCGGCGGCCAGGACGTCAGCCTGGCCGCCTGCCAGGCCTACTTCAGCACCTGCGAGGCCGACGAGATGCAGCCCAGGCCGCCCTACTGGCCCAAGTGGCGCCACTACGCCCGGCTGTTCCAGGAGCTCTACCAGGGCCTCGACACCGTCTTCGACGGCGACCAGCCCTGGAGCCTGTTCCCCGTCCCCGCCCTGCGCACCGTCGTCGCCGGGCTCAACTCCTCGATGGCCTACAGCCACCGGCCCGACGACCGGTACGGCCGGCTCGGCCCCGAACAGGCCGCCTGGTTCGCCCAGGCGCTGCGCCCCTATGAGCAGGAGGGCTGGCTGCGGCTCGGCGCCCTGCGCCATCCGCCGGACGCCCACCGGCGGCTCGACCCCGACGCCCACACCGCCGTCGCACCCGCCCACCCGCGCCCCTTCGGCCACGACCCCGGCGCCGCCGGCCCCGGACGCCGGCCCGGCAGCATGACACTGCGCGACACGGACGTCCTCGCCCGGCTCACCGCACCCCGCCTGCACCTGCTGCTGCACGGCCCCACCGCCGGACCGCGCGCCACCCCCGCCGACCCCACCGCCACCGCGCTGCCCCTCGCCTCCGGCGAGCTGCCGCTGCTGGGCGTCGCCGGCCCGGCCCGGCACCAACTGCTGCACATCACCCGGGACGGCCTCGCCCGCTGGCCGGAGCGCCCCGACCGCCCGCCCTGGCGGTATGCGACCGAATGGCGCGGCACCCGGCGCATCTTCGGGCCACCGCACCCCTCACCCGCCCCCGGCACCGAAGAACCCGCGTACCCCACGGCCGTCCCGGCCGCCCTCGGGAGCGCGGACGACCCCGGGCACCCGGAACCCGAGGGCGGCCGCACCGTCCAGAGCCCGCTGGACGCCCTCATCGCCCGCGTCGCCGAGGTCTGCCGCATCCGGCACGAAGGCGTCCACCTGCGCCGCATCCCCGGCGACACCCCGGGCCTGCTGGTCACCTGGACCGAATCCGGCTTCGTCCGCCAGCAACGCGTCGCCGTGTGCGTGGGCGTCCCCCGGGAGGAGGACGTCGACCGCTTCGTCGACCACATCTACGCCTCCAGCACCGACGCCGACGCCGAACTCGTCCACGACGGCCCGCCACCCCCGCGCGAACTGCGCGAGCGCGCCCGCCGCCGCGGAGTCCTCATCCGCAGCTTCACCGAATTCCAGGGCCTGCTGGACCTGCGCGGCCATGTCGCCGCCCAGACCGAGCAACTGAGCACCGACCAGCAGTACCCCCCGAGCCTCTACCTCCCCCAGCGCTACCGCGAGGTCGAACGCCCCGGAGCCGTCGAGCACGACGGGCTGGTGGACAACCTGCTGCAACTCCTGGCCGCCGAACACGGCCGGTTCGTCCTGCTGCTCGGCGAGTTCGGCCATGGCAAGACCTTCGCGCTGCGCGAGCTCGCCCGCCGCCTGCCCGGGGAACTGCCCCACCTGTCCCCGCTGCTCATCCAGCTGAGCACCCTCGACAAGGCCCACACCCTCGACGGACTCGTCGCCGCCTACCTGGCCACCCATGGCGTCGACAGCATCGACCTGCGAGCCTTCCGGTACATGCTGCGACAGGGCCGCATCGTGCTGCTCTTCGACGGATTCGACGAACTGGTCGACCACGTCAGCTACGACCGGGCCGCCGACCACCTCCAGGTGCTGCTCGACGCCGCGGTGGACAACGCCAAGATCGTCGTCACCAGCCGCACCCAGCACTTCCGCTCCCAGGCCCAGGTGCTCACCGCGCTCGGCGAACGCGTCGGACTGCTTCCCCAGCGCCGCCTGCTGGCCCTCCAGGAGTTCACCCCCCAGCAGATCCGCGCCTACCTGGTGAACCGCTATGGCGACGACTACGCCGCCGACCGCCGGGTCCGCCTGCTCGAGGGCATCCCCGACCTGCTCACCCTCTGCCGCAACCCCCGGCTGCTCAGCTTTGTCGCCGACCTCGAGCACGAGCGGCTGCGCGCGGTGGCGGGCGCCGGGCGTGCCCTGAGCCCGGCCGGACTGTACGAGGAAGTCTTCACCTCCTGGCTCCAGTTCGAGGAACGGCGCGGCCGGGGAAACCGCGGCAGCGCACCCGGGCTCAGCCTGCGCCAGCTGTGGCGCGGCGTGACGACGCTGGCCCTGCGCCTGTGGGAGAGCGGCGAAAGCGCCCTGCGGCTGGACGAGTTGACCGACGTGGCCGAGGCACTGGCCGAACTCGCCGACAGCAGGCTGTCCGTGCCCCAGGCGGCCCACGCCGTCGGATCCGGGAGCCTGCTGGTCCGCACCGACGACGGCCTGTTCCACTTCATCCACGGTTCCGTCGTGGAATGGCTGGTGGCGCGCGAGGCCGCCACCCGCCTCGGCCGGGCGGACGCCCGGGAGACGGCCGGGTCCGGCCTGCTCGCCCGCCGCCCGCTGAGCCGGCTGGCGGTCGAGTTCCTCTGTGACATCGCCGACCACCAGACCTGCCAGCAGTGGGCGGAACGGACCCTGGCCGACCGGCCGGG
Source organism: Streptomyces xingningensis (assembly GCF_054957865.1). Classification (NCBI taxonomy): domain Bacteria; kingdom Bacillati; phylum Actinomycetota; class Actinomycetes; order Kitasatosporales; family Streptomycetaceae; genus Streptomyces; species Streptomyces xingningensis. Next base: position 11,882 of record NZ_JBDJPF010000094.1, on the reverse strand, counting down.
AAGCGGCCGGGCAGGGGAGGAGACCGCCCGGGCCAACGCGGTCAAGGTCCTCAACCGGCTCCGGGTCCCCGCCCACACCGACCTGCGGGGCGCCCTGCTGGCCGGTGAGGACCTCTCCTATCGCGACTTCTCCGGCGTCGACCTCACCCGCGCCGACCTCACCGACGCGAGCCTGGTCGGAGCGGGCTTCTCCGGCGCCGTCCTGCGTGACGCCCGGCTCACCGGCGCCCGCCTCGACGACGCCGACCTGACGAACGCCGACCTGCGCGGCGCCGACCTGCGCGGCGCCCGGCTCATCCGCACCGCCCTGCACGGAGCCCGGGTGACCGGGAGCCGCTGGCACCAGGCGGCACTGATCAACACGGTGGCCGACCAGGCCACGCTGGACACCCCGGAACTCCGGTCCGCGGCCGTCGCCCCCGGCCTGTCCGCCCAGGCCGGGTTCCGGCCCTCGGCGGTCGGCGTGCCCTATGGCTTCGACATCCGCACCAGCCGCCTCCCCGAACCCGTCTCCTACAGCCCCGGCGGCGAACTCCTCGCACTCGGCAGCGAGGACGGCGGAGTCCTGGTGTGCGACGCCGCGACCGGCACCGCCCTGCGCACCCTCCAGGGCCACACCGGCCGCGTCTACGCCGTCAAATTCCGCGGCGAGGTGCTGGTCACCGGCGGAGCGGACGGCATCGTCCGGCTGTGGGACCCGGTCGCCGGAACCTGCCGCCATGAACTGGACGTCCACCCCGACGGAGTGTGGCCGGTCTCCCTCGACGCCTCCGGCGACCGGCTGGCCACCGGCGACGCCGAAGGCACGGTCACCCTCTGGGACGTCACCACCGGGACGGCGACCCACCGGCTCTCCGGCCACCGGGCACCCGTCTACACCGCGGTCTTCAGCCCGGACGGCACGCTTCTGGCCACCGGCGACGCCGCCGCGGCCCTGCGCCTGTGGGACTCCGCCACCGGCCGCCTGCTGGGCGAGTTCACCGGCCACCGGGGGGCCGTCTACCGCGCCCGCTTCAGCCCGGACGCCACCCTGCTCGCCACCGGCGACAAGGGCGACGACGACCGGGGCACCGTACGCGTCTGGAACGTCGCGGACCAGCGGCTGCGCCATGAACTCACCGGCCACTCCGGGCGGGTGTACACCCTGGACTTCCACCCCGGCGGCCGGCTCCTGGCCAGCGGCGACACCGACGGTCAGGTGCGGCTCTGGGACCCCCTGACCGGCACTCCCGCGGGAGCACCGCCCCGGCTCCGGGGCGGCGCCGTCTACCAGGTGGTCTTCGACCCCGAGGGCACCATGCTGGCCGCGGGCGACAGCGACGGCGCGGTCCGCCTCTGGCGGATCGCCCGGCACCCCGACGGCTGGTCGGCCGTCCCGCTGCGCCAGCAACCCGACGACCACCAAGGGTCCGTCTGGGCCTGCCGGTTCCGCCCCGGCTCCGGCACCCAGGACTCCGGCCCGCTGCTGGTGTCCGTGGGCAACGAGGGAGTGGTGCGGCTGTGGGACACCTCCACCGGACAGGGCAGGCGCATCCTGCGCGGGCACGGCCGCAAGGTCACCGGCCTGGCCTTCAGCCCCGACGGCAACCACCTGGCCGCCTGCGGCAACGACGGAGTGGTACGCCTGTGGGAGCCCGCCACCGGCCGCCGGGTGCGCGAACTCTCCGGCCGCAACGACCGCCTGGTCTCGGTCGTGTTCCACCCCAAGGGGCCGGTCCTGGCCACCTCCAGCAGCGACGGCGACGTCTACCTCTGGAACGCCGCCACCGGCGAGTACCAGCGGGAACTCGACGCCGAGACCGACCATGTGTGGGCCGAGACCTTCAGCGGCGACGGCGAACTCCTCGCCACCGCCAACGACGACGACACCGTCCGGCTGTGGTACCGCAGCACGGGCGCCCATGTGGCGACCCTCGCCCAGCACCGGGGCCGGGTCCGGTCGATCGCCTTCCGGGCGGACGGCTCGGGCCTGGCCACCGGCTGCGACGACCGCTACGTCCGGCTGTGGGACCTCGCGTACAACCGGCTCACCGCCGAACTCGACGGCCACGCCGACCGCGTGTACGCGGTGGTCTTCGGCCCCGGCGACTCCTGGCTGGCGAGCGCCTCCTGGGACGGCCAGGCCATCGTCTGGCACGACGGCACCCCCGCGCACCGGCTGCGCGGACACACCGGCCGCCTGTGGGCCGCCGCCGCCCACCCCGTCCGGCCCCTGCTGGCCACCGCGGGCGACGACCGCACGGTACGCCTGTGGAATCCGCTCACCGGCGCCGACGCCGGCCAACTCACCGGCCACACCGGCCGGATCCTCGCCCTCGCCTTCAGCCCCGACGGCGCACTGCTGGCCAGCGGCGGCGCGGACGGCACCGTACGCCTGTGGACGGTGCCCGCCGAGGGCACGCCGTCCCCCAGGGCCACCCTGGTCGGCGTACCGGGCGGCTGGGCGGCGCTGACCCCCTCCGGCGGCTACAAGTACGACGGCGATATCGCGGGGGAGTTCTGGCACGTGGTGGGCATGTGCCGGTTCGAGCCGGGCGAACTCGACGACCACCTGCCGGGCGTCCGGCGCCTGGCGGCGGACGCCGAAATCTGAGCGGTCCCGGGGAAGTCAGCCGCGCTCCGCGGTCAGCTGGTGGTCGACGCTGACGACGCCGTCCACGCTCTTGCACAGGAGCACCAGCTCCGGGATCACGCGCTCGCTCGTCACCGAACCGCTCAGCCGCACCTGCCCGTTGTTCACCTCGACGCCGATGCTCGACGGCCGTTCGCGCAGCGCGCGGACGAGGACGTCCTCGATGATCTCCTGCCGTACGGCATTGTCGGTGCGGAGGAAGACCCGCAGCAGGTCGCTGCGGCTGACGAGACCCACCAGGCGCCCCGTCTCATCCACCACCGGAAGCCGCTTGATGCGGTGCTCCTCCATGGCGCGAGCGGCCTCGACCACTCCCCAGTCCGGCCGGGCACACACCGCGGGACTGGTCATCAGGCCCTCGGCGGTCGTCGCCTCGTGTTTGGGGTGCGCCGCGGCGCCGAAGGCATCCGGCCCGGGGCCGGCGGGATCCGCCTGCCGCGCCGCCTTGGCCAGCAGATCGGCCTCGGAGACGACGCCCAGCGGCCGGTCCTCGGAATCCACCACCGGGACCGCGGTGATGTCGTTCTCCTGAAGCACATGCACGATCTCCGTGAACAGGGTGCCGCGCTGTACCCGGACGACCGAGTGAGTCATCAGGTCAGCCACGGTTCGGTGTTGCAACATGATCCAGTCCCTTCGACGCACCCCCAGCCTCGCACATCGCCGCCAGTGCCGGGGCGCCCCGGGATGGGAAGCCCGCGGCCCTCGCGGGCGAACTCACGGCCGGGGCACCGCAGTCAACCCTCCGGGGTGTCCGTCGGCACGGGCAGGGTGAGGGTGCTGACGGCGCCCCCGTCGGGGGCGTTGGAGAACTCCAGTCCGGCACCGATCGTCCGGGCCTGGCCGGTGGCGATGGTCAGGCCCAGCCCATGGCCCTTGCTGCCGGTGGCCTGTGTCCGGAAGCGCTGGGGGCCCTGGTCCAGCAGGTAGTCCGGGTAACCGGCGCCATGATCGCGGACGGTGATCCTCGGACCGTCGACGGTCAGGATGACGGGCGGGCGGCCGTGCCGGTGGGCGTTGGCCAGCAGGTTGCCCAGGACGCGCTCCAGACGGCGCCGGTCGGTCACCACCCGGGTGTCGCGCACCACCCGGACCTCCGCTTCCTGGCCCGGGACCCGCGCCGCGTGCCCGGCCAGCCGCCCCAGCTCGTGCACATCGAGGTCGGCCTGCTCCGCCAGCGAGTCGAGCCGGGAGATCTCCAGCAGATCCTCGGTGAGCCGGCACAGATTCCGCACCCGGTCCTGGACCAGCTCGGTGGGGCGGCCGGGTGGCAACAGCTCGGCGGAGGCATGCAGGCCCGCCAGCGGGGTGCGCAGCTCATGGGCGACGTCGGCGGTGAAGCGCTGCTCGCTCTGCAGTCTGTCCTGGAGCGTGGCGGCCATGGCGTCGAGCGCCGCGGAGACCGCCGAGACCTCGTCCCGCTGCCGGTCCCCGCCCGGGCCGGCGGCACGGGGGTCGGCGACCCGGGCACCGAGATCACCGGTGCTGATCCTGCGGGCCACGGCGGCGGTGCGGTGCAGCCGACGGGTGACCCGGGAGACCGCGACGGTACCGATGAGCAGGGTGCAGACGATCGCCAGCACCGCCGAGATGGCGATCGCGTGGTCGAGGCCCGCGATGGTCTCGGCGCCGCGGTCGTAATCGGCCCTGGCCGTCAGTGCCTTGCCGTCCGCCGGGCTCGCGGCCCACATGATCCGCCGGCCCTCGTACTCGCCGAGCATGGTGCCGCGTTCGCCGCGCAGGGCGAGCTTGCGCAGCGGCTCGGGGAGGCCGGGCGGGTCCAGCTGCCCGGTCGGGGGCAGCGGGTTTCCGGCGGTATGGGCACGGACCGTGGCGTCCAGCCTGGACAGCGCCTCGGAGCGGGCCTGGTGGACGGTCTGCCCGGTGACGCTGACGTGCACCAGGATCCCGAGGACCACCGCGACCGTGCAGCAGGCGGCGGTGAGGAACAGGGTGAACTTCGCGTGCAGCGTCCTGGACCAGGCGGTCGGCCCGCCGGGCGGGAGGAGGCGCCGCAGCCGTCCGGCCGCCGCCCGGGCCCGGCCGCTCACCGGGCGGCCCCGGAGGGGGAACCGGTGGCCCGGGAGACCCTGCGGTACTCCTGGGACTGGAACTCCATGGCCCGCTGCCGGGCGTCCCACGAGTACACCGTGCGCTGCCGGTAGTCCGCCGCGGTCGTGTCCTCCCACACGATCAGATCGCGGCCCGCGACCTGCACCGCCTTGGCCTCGGCGGGATAGGACATGATGCGCTCGGCCTTCCCGCCGCGCAGGGTGTAGGCGCGCAGCGACAGGGCGCCGTCCGGCATGTCGATGCCGATGACCAGGTCGTCCCGGCCGTCGCCCGTCAGGTCGTGGTACTCGGGCCGGCGCACCGGACAGCCCGGCCCGGCGGCCGAGCACCCGGCGACCTTCCGGCGCGTCACGTCGTCCAGTCCGTCCGGCCCGGTGGTCACGGCGGGGTGCGCGGCGAGGTCGGCCCTGACCGTGGCGAGCGGATCCACGGCCCGGATGTCGCCGGAGCCCGTGGCGACCGGGGCGGGTGCCCGGGAAGGCCCGTCCGGTGCGCCGGACCACAGCAGTCTGGGGGCGTGGGCCGTCGGGGCCGGACCGGCGCTCACCGGGCCGCCGGTGGCCCCGCACCCGGCCAGTGGCACCACGACGCCCACCGCCACGGCCGGCAGGAGGGTACGCCACAGCACCCGGGCGGGACGCCGGGCGGAGGCGGGACGGGGGCGCTGCGGTCTGATCACTTCACGAGGTCGGCGTAGAGGATGATGTTGCCCGAGCGGTGGCCGTCGACGATCGGGCCGCCGCAGGTTATCAGCCGCAGTTCCGGGCGGTTGGTGTCGCCATAGACCTGTTCGGTCGGGAAGTCCTTCTTGTCCACCTGCTGGATCCTGTGGACCTTGAATGCCGCGGTGGTGCCGTCGGCCCGCCCCACCTCGATCACATCGCCGAGTTTGATCTTTGCGACGTCTCTCATCAGGGCGGGGCCCTTGGCGGTGTCATAGTGGGCGACCAGGACGGACGGCCCCTTCTCCCCGGGGGTGACGCCCCGGTCGTACCAGCCCGCCAGCTCCGCCCGGTCGACCGGCGGCACCTGCAGCTCGCCTGCGCCGTCCAGCCCGAGCCGGAGCACCGGGCCGGCGTCGACGCCCGCGGACGGGATCTTCACCCGGGTCGGCCGGGACGGCTTCATGGGCTCGGCGGCCCGTCCGGCCGGGGCGGTGGCGGCGTTCTCGACGGCGACGTCGGGCGCGGGAGCTCCGTTCTGACTGCAGGCCAGCAGCCCGCCGCCCACGGCGAGGGCGAGCACACTCGCGATCACGACCCCGCGGACCCGGGGAGCGGCGGCTGTGGTGGTCACGGAAGCTCCTGAAGTTCCTGAAGTGATGGATGAAGACGCGCGGAGTGGGCGGGCCGCACGGTGCGTCGCGGGCCCGCCCGGTAACCCCTCAGCGTCCGGCGGCCGGGATCAGGAGTCGATCCGGGCGGCATCGCGGCGGCGCAGCATGGCGAACCCCAGACCCGCGGCACCCGCCGCGGCCACCCCGCCGCCCGCGGCGAGCAGCGTGCCATCGGCCGGGCCCACGCCCTCGGCACCGGCCTTGACGGCGCCCTTCGGGGTGACCTGGGTCTGCTGGCCGCTCCGCTTCTGCTCGTCCTTCTTCTTGTTGCCCCCCTCGGCCCAGGAGGTCATGGTGCCGTCCGGGTTGAGGACGAAGTGGGCACCGTTGTGCTGCCCGTAAGCGGACTTGCCGCCGGTCGTCTTGAGGGTGTCCCAGACGATGGTCTTTCCGGAGTTGGGGGCCGGGGCCATGATGTCGGCCTCGTAATGGCCGCCGACCTTGTAGATCTTGGCGGTGAATCCACCGGCGAGCTGCTTGGCGGCGACGAAGGTCCGGCCGCCCTTGGGCTGCTCCTTCTTCTGCTCATCCTTCTTCCCGGGCTTGGCGGTCTCGGGCCCGGCGGTCTCGCTCTGCGAGGCGGACGGCGACGTCTGCGGTGCGTCGGAGGCGAAGGCGGCGGCCGAAGGGATGAGGATCGCGGCGCCCGCGGCGGTGGCGATCGCGGCGGTACGGACTGCGTTACGGCGACGGATGACAGCCACGACAGTGCTCCTTCTCTGTGGGGTGAAGAGGGGATTCGCCACCGTTCACACCTTGTGTCCCGGCGACAAGAAGGAACCTATGGATCCGCTGTTGCGATAAATCTGCGGCTGTGTAACAGCCGGCCATAGGCATTGCCATAAAGGTGTCACTCGTTCAATTCGCAAGAAATAACCGGCCGTTCTGCGGAGAGCGGAAGGCGGGCGAATAGTCCCTTCGGTCATTTCGGCCTCGTACTTTCGGCCGAGGAGCGCGCAATTCGCGAGAACGCGAACGCCCCCGGCCGGGCGAGCTGCCGGCCGGGGGCGGAAACGGGGTGGTGGTTTCCGGAAGCGGAGGTTCAGCCGAGCGTCGCCAGCGCCTGGTTGAAGGTCTTCGACGGACGCATCACGGCCGAGGCCTTGGCCGGGTCGGGCTGGAAGTAGCCACCGATGCCGGCCGGTGAGCCCTGTACCGCGATCAGCTCGTCGACAATGGTCCGCTCCTGCTCGGTCAGCGTCCCGGCGAGGGCGGTGAACGCCTGGGCGAGTTGCGCGTCGGCGGTCTGCCCGGCCAGCTCCTGCGCCCAGTAGAGCGCCAGGTAGAAGTGGCTGCCACGGTTGTCGATGCCGCCCAGGCGACGGCTCGGCGACTTGTCCTCGTTGAGGAAGGTCGCGGTGGCGCGGTCCAGGGTGTCGGCGAGGATCTGGGCCCGCGCGTTGTCCGTGGTCTGCGCCAGGTGCTCGAAGCTGGCCGCCAGCGCGAAGAACTCGCCCAGGCTGTCCCAGCGCAGGTAGTTCTCCTTGACCAGCTGCTGGACGTGCTTCGGCGCGGAGCCGCCGGCGCCCGTCTCGAACAGGCCGCCGCCGTTCATCAGCGGGACGACCGACAGCATCTTGGCGCTCGTGCCGAGCTCCAGGATCGGGAACAGGTCGGTCAGGTAGTCACGCAGCACATTGCCGGTCACCGAGATGGTGTTCAGGCCCCTGCGGATGCGCTCCAGGGAGAACTTGGTCGCCTCGACCGGCGACATGATCTCGATCTGCAGACCCTCGGTGTCGTGCTCCGGCAGGTACGCCCTGACCTTCTCGATGAGCTTGGCGTCGTGCGCGCGGTGCTCGTCCAGCCAGAACACGGCCGGGTCGCCGGTGGCGCGGGCGCGGGTGACGGCAAGCTTGACCCAGTCACGGATCGGCAGGTCCTTGGCCTGGCACATGCGGAAGATGTCACCGGCGGCGACCTTCTGCTCCAGGACCGCCTCACCCTTCTCGTTCACCACCCGGACCGTGCCCGCGGCCGGGATCTCGAAGGTCTTGTCGTGGCTGCCGTACTCCTCGGCCTTCTGCGCCATCAGCCCGACGTTGGGCACCGAGCCCATCGTCGACGGGTCGAAGGCGCCGTGTGCGCGGCAGTCGTCGATGACCGCCTGGTAGACGCCGGAGTAGCTGCTGTCGGGCAGCACGGCGAGAGTGTCGGCCTCCTGGCCGTCCGGGCCCCACATGTGGCCGGAGGTACGGATCATGGCCGGCATCGAGGCGTCGACGATGACATCGCTCGGCACATGCAGGTTGGTGATCCCCTTGTCGGAGTCCACCATCGCCAGGGCCGGGCCGTCGGCGAGCTCGGCGTCGAAGGACGCCTTGATCGCGTCGCCCTCGGGCAGCGCCGCCAGGCCGCCCAGGATGGCTCCGAGGCCGTCGTTCGGGCTCAGGCCGGCCGCGGCGAGCGTCTCGCCGTACGCGGCAAAGGTCTTCGGGAAGAAGGCCCGGACGACATGGCCGAAGACGATCGGGTCGGAGACCTTCATCATCGTGGCCTTGAGGTGCACCGAGAACAGCACACCCTCGGCCTTGGCCCGGGCGACCTGCGCCGCGAGGAACTCGTGCAGCGCGGCCACCCGCAGCACGGACGCGTCCACGACCTCGTCCGCGAGCACCGGCACCGACTCGCGCAGGACGGTGGTGGTGCCGTCGTCACCGGCGAGCTCGATACGCAGCGAACCGGCCTCGGCGATCACCGCGGACTTCTCCGTGGAGCGGAAGTCGTCGGCGCCCATGGTCGCGACGTTGGTCTTTGAACCGGCCGTCCACGCGCCCATGCGGTGCGGGTGCGTCCTGGCGTAGTTCTTGACCGACGCGGGGGCGCGGCGGTCGGAATTGCCCTCGCGCAGAACCGGGTTGACGGCGCTGCCCTTGACCTTGTCGTAACGCGCGCGGACGTCCTTGTCCTGCTCGGTCTTCGGGTCGTCCGGGTAGTCCGGCAGCGCGTAGCCCTGCTGCTGCAGCTCGGCGATCGCCGCCTTCAACTGCGGAATCGAAGCCGAGATGTTCGGCAGCTTGATGATGTTCGCCCCGGGTGTCTTCGCCAGCTCACCGAGCTCGGCGAGCGCGTCGTCGATGCGCTGGTCCTCCCGGAGGAACTCCGGGAAGCCGGCAATGATCCGCCCCGCCAGAGAGATGTCACGAGTCTCCACGGTGACCCCGGCCGTCGAGGCATACGCCTCGACCACGGGCAGGAACGAGTACGTCGCCAGGGCCGGGGCCTCGTCGGTGTGCGTATAGATGATGGTCGGGTCAGTCACCGGGTGCTCCGCTCCACGTCTACAACATTGCTTGACGTCAAGATATCTCGTCCCCGACCCCCTCTCGACAGGGCCCTGGCCCGGGCCGGTGGCGGGGGGGAGGGGTTGACGAAATCTTGACGTGACCGGGGCATGGGCTGTAATTACAGTAGTGACTGAAACAACTAGAAGTTGCTGTACGCCTTAGGAGGCACTGCATCATGTCGCCAGCTGACGACCCGAGGCCGGGCCCGAACCCGGAGGACGTTCTGGCCTGGATGGACCAGGTGGCCGCGTGGTACATGCAGCAGGCGGGCTGGCCGCCGATCATGGGCCGGACCATGGCGTGGCTCATGGTGTGCGAACCCGAGGAACAGACCGCCGCGCAGATCGCCGAGGCCGTGCACGCCAGCCGTGCCTCGCTGACGACCACGCTGAGACTGCTCACCGAGGCACGGATGGTGCAGACGGTCACGCGCGCCGGTGAACGGGCCGCGTACTACCGGCTCACCGAGGGCGCCTGGTCCGCGATGCTCAAGCGACGCCTGGAAAGCATGACGTCCTTTGTGGACATCACAAGCGGCGGACTGCGGCTCTTCCCGGACGGCGGGCCGCGCGCGGCCCGGATGCGCGAGGCCCATCGGTTGTTCCAGTGGCTGAACTCCGAGGCGGAACCCATGTGGAAGCGCTGGGACGCTGTCAACCGCGCTGCCCAGCAGGACGATCCGGACGAGGACGTGGACGGGATGTCGCTATGACCAATGAGGAGACGCGCAAATGGTGGGCCCTGTCGGCAATCGGTGTCAGCCTCCTGGCCGTTGGTGTGGATGCGACGATCCTCAATGTCGCACTGCCCACGGTGAGCGCCGATCTGGAGGCGTCCACCAGCCAGCTGCAGTGGATCGTTGACGCCTTCACCCTGGTACTGGCCGCGGTCCTGCTGCCGGCCGGCCTGCTGGGTGACAAGTTCGGCCGCAAGAAGTTCCTCATCGCCGCGCTGCTGTTGTTCGGATCCGCATCGCTGTGGTGCGCCTATTCGGGCTCCGCCGGGCAACTGGTCGCCGCACGTGCGACATTGGGCCTGGCCGCCGCGTTCCTGGTGCCCCTGTCGACTTCCGTTCTGCTGAATCTCTTCGAGTCCGAGGCCGAGCGGACCAAGGCGATCGGAGTGGTCGCCGTCTCACAGATGCTCGGGCTCCCCCTGGGGCCGATCATCGGCGGTGCCCTGCTCAACCACTTCTGGTGGGGATCCGTCTTCCTCATCAATGTGCCCATGGTGCTGCTGGGCGTCCTGGCCGTGGCCAAGCTGGTGCCCGAATCGCGCAGCACCCAGCGGGTCGGCATCGATGTACCGGGCGTGCTGATTTCCAGCGTCGGCCTGACCGCCCTGACCTATGGCGCGATCGAGGCGGGCGAGAAGGGCTGGGGCAGCAAGGAAACCGTCCTGGCGCTGATCGGCGGGGCCCTGGCGCTGATCCTGTTCGTCCTGTGGGAGATCCGGGTCGCCGCCGCGGGCAAGGACCCACTGGTCGACCTCACCCTCTTCCGCGGCCGTGGTTTTGTGTGGGGATCGGTGCTCAGCACCATCGTCAGCTTCGCGATGTTCGGCCTGATGTTCGCCCTGCCGCAGTACTTCCAGGCGGTACTGGGCGCAGACGCCCTGGGCACCGGCCTGCGGCTGCTGCCGCTGATCGGCGGCCTGCTGGTGGGTGCCGGCGCGATCAACAAAGCGCCCGCCCAACTGGGCCCGCGTGCCGTACCGGCGCTGGGCTTCTTCGTGGTGAGCGCGGGCCTGTTCATGGGGACCTACACCGAGACGGACTCGGGCTATGGCTATGTGGCCATCTGGCTTGTGGTGATCGGCGCCGGCCTGGGCCTGGCGATGACCCGCTCCATGGCGGCGGCGCTCAACTCCCTGTCCAAGGAGCGCAGCGGGGTCGGCTCGGCGGTGGTGCAGGCGCTGCGCCAGGTCGGCGGCGCGATCGGCGTCGCGGTCCTCGGCGCGGTCGCCAACTCCTCCTACCGCAACAACCTGGACCTCAAGGGTGCTCCGCAGCAACTGGAGCATGAGGTCGGGCGCAGTGTCTCCACCGGCGTGGCCATCGCCGGCAAGCTCAAGAGCGCCACGCTGCTGGAGTCGGTCGCCGACGCGTTCATGACCGCGATGCACACCCTGCTGTTCGTCTGCTCGGGGATCTGCGTGGTGGCCGCGCTGCTCGCCCTGGCCTTTATGCCCAGGCGTGCCGCCGTGCCGCAGGAGAGCACGACGGGGGCCAGGGGAGCGGACGTCTCCGACTCGGTCGCCTGAAACAACCCCCGGTTTCCGGCGGCCGTGAAAGGGCCGTGGCCCCCCAGGGTCGTACCAACCGTGCCCCGGCGGGGGTGCGGGGCCGCGGGGCCCGGACCCCCGTTGGTTGACCGGGGGGGGGCTGACCCCCCCGCCCCCGCCGGGTTTTTTTTGTTGTGGGGGGGGGGGGGGGGGGGGTGCGGTCTCTCCGCCCCCTGGCGCTCTCCGGTGCCCCCCCCCAAAGTGGAGAATTGGGGGGGGCTGGGGGCGCTGGGGCGGCCCCCCGCCCCACGGCGGGTGTGGATCATGGGCG